>SKLX01000007.1 GCA_007121375.1 Bacillota bacterium
CTGCCGCCAAACGGACTTTTTGGCCCGGATAGGGGGAGACGAGTTTGTAATTGTTTTGCCCCGGACCAGTGAGGAAGAAGGGGAGCAGGTGGGTAACCGCATCCGTTCCAATATAGACCTGCACAACATCAAAGACTCTTCCCTTCCCATGAGCCTTTCCCTGGGAATAGCTACGGCGGAGACCCGGAAAACCCCCCTCCAAGAAACCTATAAGAGGGCTGACAGCCTTATGTGCCGGGCCAAGCTTTCCAAGGATAAGGGCTGCCGGTCTCAGCTGGTTGATATTCTCATGGCCGCCCTGGAAGAGCGGGATTATATAACTGAGGGACATGCCCAGAGGCTTTCACACCTGTGTCAAAGAATGGGAGAAAAGATAGGCCTTTCCTACCGCCAGCTGGGGGACCTGGCCCTCCTGTCCCGGGTCCACGACCTGGGTAAAGTAGCAACCCCTGACCGGGTATTATTTAAGGAAGGGCCCCTCACCCGGGAGGAATGGGGGATGATGAAGCAGCACCCCAGGACGGGATACAGGATAGCCCGTGCTTCCCCGGACCTTTCCGGAATAGCAAGCCTCATTTTACAGCATCATGAAAGATGGGATGGAAGCGGTTACCCCCTGGGGATAAAAGGGGAAGAAATACCTGTTGAGTGCCGTATTTTAGCCATAGTAGATGCCTACGATTCCATGACCAATAACCGTCCCTACCGGAAAGCCCTGAGTAAAGATGAAGCGGTGGAGGAATTGAAACGCTGGGCCGGAAAGCAGTTTGATCCCTACCTGGTGGAAATTTTCCTGGAAGTTTTAAAAGAAGAGGCAGAGGTTTAGCCATTAATTAGGAGAAGATATATGGGGAGCAGAAATGTTCTCCATATTCTATTAAGGTATGGATTTTAAATAACAGATGTCATATGCATATATTAAACATTACCAGGAGGCCGTGATATGGATAAAGAAACCTTTAAAAAGTATGGCTATGAGTTTATTGACTGGGTGGCCGATTACTTGATGGAAGTGGAAAAGTATCCCGTAAAATCACAGGTTAAGCCCGGGGAAATCAAGGGAAAAATTCCTCCTGAGCCTCCCTTCCGGGAAGAATCTATGGAAGAGATATTTGGTGATTTTAAGGAAATAATTCTCTCCGGGATTACCCACTGGCAGCATCCCTGCTGGTATGGCTATTTCCCGGCCAACAACAGTTATCCTTCCATTTTGGGGGAACTGCTGTCGGCAGGGTTGGGAGTCCAGTGCATGAGCTGGGAGACTTCCCCGGCGGCCACGGAACTGGAAGAGGCGGTTCTCCAATGGCTTCGCCAGATGCTGGGCCTTCCCCCGGGAATGGTGGGGGTTATCCAGGACACGGCTTCTACGGCAACCCTCTGCGCCCTCCTTACAGCCCGGGAAGTGGCCAGGGATTTTAAAATTAATGTGGAAGGGTTCCAGGGATTAAAAAGCCCCCTAACCGTGTATGCTTCGGAAGAAGCCCATTCCAGCATAGAAAAAGGGGTTAAAATTGCCGGTTACGGCAAAGAAAACCTGCGTTATATATCCGCGGATGAAAAGTTTGCCCTGATACCCTCCCTCCTGGAAAAAGCCATTACTAAAGATAAAGGAAGGGGTTTTCAGCCGGCCTGTGCCGTGGCCTCCCTGGGGACCACATCTTCAGCAGGGATAGACCCTCTGGAGTCCATGGCGGAAATTTGCCGCCGCCACGGTATGTGGCTTCACGTGGATGCCGCCTATGGGGGTTCAGCAGCTATTTTAGAAGAAAAGAGGGATATGCTCCGGGGAATAGAAGGGGTGGACTCCTTTGTATTTAACCCCCACAAATGGCTTCTTACCAACTTTGATTGTTCCGCCTATTTTGTAAAGGACCCCAAACTCCTCATAAGGACCATGGAAATGTCCCCCGAGTATTTAAAAACCGCCTCGGATGCCCAGGTTAATAACTACCGGGATTGGGGCATCCAGCTGGGAAGGCGTTTCCGGGCCCTTAAGCTGTGGTTTGTCCTTCGAAGTTACGGGGTAGAAGGTCTCCAGGAAATGATAAGGGAACACTTTCGCCTGGCGGGGCTTTTCCTGGAATGGGTGGAAGGGGAGGATATCTTTGAGCTGATGGCCCCTGTAAACTTCAGCCTGGTTTGCTTCCGGTTGAATGATGGTAAAAGTTCCCCGGAAGAGCTGGAAGGGATGAACAGGGAGCTTTTAGAAGAAATAAATGCTACGGGCCGGGTCTTTCTGACCCATACCTCCCTTAAAGGGAAATACACCCTGAGGATGTCCATTGGCCAGAGGACCACCGGGGAAAAACATCTTCGCCAAGCCTGGGGCCTGATTAAGGAGAAAGCCCGAAAAGTTTTAGAAGGTCGGTAATCTTGAAATAAAATAAAGGTACTATAAAAAGGAGAAGGAAAATAATGTTAAAATTATATCTGCGCCTGATACTTCCCCTGCTACTTGTTTTCCTGGTTTTTTTCTGGTGGGGGAACAATGTTCATGCACAAGAACTCCCTGAGACCCGGGAGGTGGAGGCTTTCCTGGATGGGATTATGGCCCAGCAGAAAGAGGAGTTTAATTTTACCGGGGCTACCCTGGCCCTGGTCAAAGACGGGGAGATTATTCTTAAAAAGGGGTATGGTTATGCCGACCTGGAAGATAGAACTCCGGTAGACCCGGAGACAACCTTATTCCGCCCCGGTTCCGTTTCCAAGCTCCTTACCTGGACGGCAGTGATGCAGCTGGTGGAAAGAGGAGAGCTGGAACTGGAGGCCGATGTAAATGACTACCTGGATTTCGAGATTCCTCCCCGGCTGCTCCCCTCCCGAGGGGAAGGGGAGCAGCCGGGACCTGTTACCCTTCATCATCTTATGACCCATACTCCCGGGTTTGAAGACCGGGGAGAAGGACTTTTTCTCCTTTCTCGAGAGGAAATGATGCCCCTGGGGGATTATTTAAAAGCTTATATGCCTGAGCGGGTATTTCCTCCTGGGGAAATGCTGGCTTATTCCAATTACGGTACTGTCCTGGCGGGTTATATGGTAGAGAGAGTTTCCGGCCTTTCTTTCAACCAGTATGTTGAGGACCACATATTTGAGCCCCTGGGAATGAATCATAGCACCTTCCTGCAGCCACCCCAGGACCATGTGGAAGGGGAGATGGCCCGGGCATATAGATTTGTGGGGGGAGAGTATCATGAGGGTACTTTTGAGTATGTTCAGGGGAAGCCAGCGGGCAGTATGAGCAGCACCGCTTCCGATATGGCCTCCTTTATGATAGCCCATCTCCAGGAGGGGCACTACCAGGGGGAAAGAATCCTAAAAGGGGAGACGGCCCGCCAGATGCACCGGCAGCAGTTTACCCACCATCCCCACCTGAATGGTATATGCTATGGTTTTTTTGAGGATACCTTTAACGGGCACCGGGTGATAACCCATGGGGGGGATACCCTTCTTTTTCACAGCGGCCTTTATCTTTTGCCGGAGGAAGACCTGGGGCTTTTTGTTTCCTACAACGGGGGCAATGCTTTTGCCCGGGAGAACCTGTTCCAGGCTTTTATGGACCGTTACTACCCTGAGCCTCCTCCTCCTCCTCCTGCTCTTCAGCCCCCCGAGGGTTCCCTGGAGCGAACCCTTCCCTATACAGGTGAGTACCATCCCAACCGGCGCAGTTTTACTACCCTGGAAAAACTCCTGGTTTTGATGCAGCCCATTCATATAAATGTCAATGAAGAAGGTTACCTGGTGGCGAGCTTTTTTGGAGAAACAGAACAGTATGTGGAGGTGGAGCCGGGATTTTATACCAACCGCCGAACGGAAGGAAGCCAGCTTATAAATAACCTGTTTTTTGAAGAGGATGACCAAGGCCAGGTTATGCTTTTTGCCGATGGTATCATGACCTTCAGCCAGGCTCCCTGGTACGGAACCGGTTCCTTTACGGGTCTTCTTATCGTGGTATCCCTGCTGTTTTTAACAGGGACCCTGGTGGCCTGGGGGGTGGGTTTTGCCCTTAGAATCTACCGGCGCCAGGGGATTAAAAGCCAGGATATGTCCTCTGCAGCCCGCTGGACCGGAGGCCTTTTTTCCCTCCTGGCCTTGTTCTTTTTTCTGGGGCTGGCGGGTATCCTGGGAGATATAGTTCCGGCCTTTGGGGTCCCCAGGATTTTCTTTGAAGATCCTCCCGGCCTGGACCTGTTACTGGTTGTACCTATTATAATGTCTTTTCTGGGGGTTTTAATGGTCTTATTTACCGGCCTGGCCTGGTGGAAAAAATACTGGAACCTGTCGGGGCGCCTCCACTACACTCTTATGGCTGCTGCTGCCCTGGCTTTGGCATGGATTATGAATTACTGGAACCTGCTGTAAGCTGTAAAGAAAGGAATTATTATATGGAAGATAGATTTTTACCGGTATCAAAAGAGGATATGAAGGAACGGGGATGGGACCGGCCTGACTTCATCCTGGTAAGCGGGGATGCCTATGTGGACCATCCCTCCTTTGGGCCGGCCATAATCGGAAGGTTTTTGGAAGCCTATGGTTTTAAGGTGGCCCTGCTGGCCCAACCCGACTGGAGGGACTTAAGGGAATTTAAGAAACTGGGAAAGCCCGCCCTGGGTTTTCTAGTTACCGGTGGTAATATTGATTCCATGGTAAACCATTATACAGTGGCCCGGAAAAGGCGGAAAAAGGATGAATACTCCCCGGGAGGCAGGCAGGGGTCCCGCCCGGACCGGGCTACTATAGTTTATTCTCAAAAAGTAAAGGAAGCCTATAAAAATGTCCCTGTGATACTGGGGGGCATTGAAGCCAGCTTGCGGAGATTGGCCCACTACGATTACTGGGAGGACCGGGTGCGCCGTTCCATTCTCCTGGATGCCAAAGGAGACCTTCTGGTATACGGGATGGGTGAAAAACCCATCTTAGAAGTTGCAGAAGCCCTTAAAAGCGGTATATCTATTGAGGACATTACCTATGTCAAGGGGACCTTGTATAAGAGTAAGAGCCTGGATACGGTCCATCAAGGGATAATGCTTCCATCCTATGACCAGTTGATAGTCTCCAAAAAGGTTTTTGCCCGGAGCTTTTTAACCCAGTACCGGAACACGGACCCTGTTACCGCCCGCCCTTTAATTGAGCCCTATCGTCATAATACTTATGTGGTCCAAAATCCCCCAGCTGAGTTCCTTTCTACCCAAGAAATGGACAGCATATACCTTCTTCCTTTTACCAGGAAATATCACCCCATATATGAAAAAAAGGGCGGGGTGCCAGCCCTGAAGGAGGTCAAATACAGCCTGGTAAGCCACCGGGGCTGTTTTGGCGGCTGTAATTTCTGTGCCCTTCACTACCACCAGGGAAGGACCGTCCAGGCCCGGAGCATTTCCTCCCTCCTGGAGGAAGCAGAAAAATTGACCAGGGATCCGGACTTTAAAGGCTATATCCATGATGTGGGAGGCCCCACGGCAAACTTCCGAAGGAGGGCCTGCCAGAAGCAGGAAATGGAAGAGGCTTGTACTGACAAAAAGTGTCTTTTCCCCCGGCCCTGCAAAAACCTGGAAATTGACCACAGGGAGTACCTGGAGCTTTTGAGAAAGCTGCGGAAACTGGAGGGGGTTAAAAAGGTTTTTATCCGTTCGGGGATAAGGTTTGATTATTTAATTTATGATAAAGACCAGGAATTCTTTGAGGATTTATGCAGGTACCACATAAGCGGCCAGTTAAAGGTGGCCCCGGAGCACGTTGCTTCCCCCGTCCTGGAAAAAATGGGTAAGCCCGGCCACCCTGTCTACGAAAGGTTTGTCCAAAAGTTTGAGGAGATTAATAAAAAGTATGGGATGGACCAGTACCTGGTACCTTATTTTATGTCCAGCCACCCGGGTTCTGACTTGCAGGCAGCCATAAGGCTGGCGGAGTATTTAAGGGATACAGGTTATATCCCCCGCCAGGTCCAGGATTTTTACCCCACCCCTGGGACCCTATCCACCTGCATGTATTACACGGAGCTGGACCCCAGGACCATGGAAAAGGTTTATGTTACCAAATCCCCCCACGAAAAGGCCATGCAGAGGGCCCTCATTCAGTACCGAAATCCCCAAAACTATTCCCTGGTTTATGAGGCCCTGAAGAAGGCGGGAAGGGAGGACCTGATCGGTTACGGGAAAAAGTGTTTGATCCCGCCCCCCCGAAAGGGGGCAAAGAAGACTGCTACAAAGGGAGGCCGAAGGCCATCCCGGAAACAGAAAAGATCCCGTTGAATTAAGAAAGTTAAAAGTTATTTTTAGGAGGAAATTTGATGGATTTTAAATTTTTACATGCTGCGGATATTCACCTGGACAGCCCTCTCCTGGGGCTGGAAAGGTATGAAGGGGCTCCCGTGGAACAGGTCCGGGGGGCTACCCGGAAAGCCTTTCAAAATATGGTAGATTTAGCCCTGGAGGAAGGGGTGGATTTTGTCCTTATATCCGGCGACCTCTATGACGGGGACTGGCGGGATTATAATACGGGGCTCTTTTTTACCACCCAGGGAGCCCGCCTCCGGGAGGCGGGGATAAAGGTCTTTATAGTGCGAGGGAACCATGACGCCGCCAGCCAGATTACCCGTATCCTCCGCCTACCTGATAATATTAAGGACCTGTCTACCCGGGAGCCAGAGACGGTCAGGTTAGATGATCTTGGGGTGGCCCTTCACGGCCAGGGTTTTCCTACTCCCGCCGTTACGGAAGATCTATCCCGGAGCTACCCGGAGCCCCTTAAGGGTTACTTTAACATCGGCCTTCTCCATACCTGCGCCACGGGTCGGGAGGGACATGCCAGTTATGCCCCCTGTGACCTCAATTACTTGATAAATAAAGGCTACGATTACTGGGCTTTGGGCCATGTCCATAAAAGGGAAGTCCTCCAGGAGGACCCCTGGATCATTTTTCCCGGAAATACTCAGGGACGCCATATCCGGGAGGAAGGGGCCAAGGGATGCACCCTGGTCCGGGTCCAGGGAGGCCGGGTCCAGTCCCTGGAACACCGGGACCTGGATGTTTTACGCTGGATCCTTTGCAATATTGATGTTACGGAAGCGGAAACCTATGAGCAGGTTCTGGAAGGGGCTGAAAAATCCATCGAAGAGGAGCTGGGACGGGGAGAAGGAAGGCTTCTGGCCCTGCGCCTGGTTATAAGGGGGGCTTCTAATGCCCATCATAAGATAATTGACCGGCAGCAGCAGCTGGCCAACGACCTGAGGGCCCTGGCCGTGGAAAGGGGCCTGGATAGAATATGGATAGAAAAAATTAAGGTGGACACCCGTGCCCCAGTTAAAAGGGAGGAACTCCTGGAATCAACTCCTGTGGCCAGCCTCCTGGAATATATCCGGGAGTCCAGCAGGAGTGACCAGCTCTTAGAAGAATTAATTTGGGAACTGGAGCGGGAAAGGAATGCTTTACCTGCCGAATTATTCCAGGAGGGGGAAATAGACCTGGCAGACAAGGAATACCTTCGCAGTCTCCTGCCCCAGGTAGAAGAACTGATTATTTCCCGGCTGATGAAAGGAGGGGAATTTACCAGTGAGGATTAAAGAATTAAACCTGAAAGCCTTCGGTCCTTTTACCGACTACCTTATATCCTTTGAAAACCGGGGAACCCTCAACCTCATATATGGTTTGAACGAAGCAGGTAAAAGCACCGTCCTTCGGGCCATCAGGGATTTCCTGTACGGTATTCCCTCCCGGACCTCCGATGACCACCTTCACCATTCTCAAAAACTGCGCATTGAAGCCCTCTTGGAGATGGGTGACGGCAGCGAAATTAGATTAACCCGCCGCAAGGGGATTAAAAAAACCCTCCTGGATGAAGATGGCCAGTCGGTAGATGAAAGTTTGTTGCAGCAGTACCTGGGTTCAATCAACCGGGAATCTTTTAACCTGATGTTTGGTATGGACCACTACAGCCTTAGGAAAGGTGGAGAGAATCTCCTGGAAGGCCGGGGTGCCCTGGGGGAAACCTTATTCGAGGCAGCCTCGGGAATCAGCGGTCTGCGGAACCTGTTCCGGGAACTGGAAAAGGAGGC
>SKLX01000109.1 GCA_007121375.1 Bacillota bacterium
AGCTCTCCAGGGTCCCTGGAAAACAATCCTTCCAGCCCTGTTTCTTCCCGGGGGGAAAGGGTCCTATCCCAGGGCCAGTCAAAAAGGCCTTCCCCGGGGAACGGGAAAGCCAACCTGAACCTTATACTGGATATACCCCTGGAGGTGTCGGTGATCCTGGCCCGTAAGAATATTGAGGTAAAAAAACTTTTAGAAGTTAATTCGGGTTCCTTAATCGAACTTAACAAGCTGGTGGATGAACCCGTTGACATCTATATTAATGGAAAACTTTTGGCCCGGGGTGAAATTATATCTAAAGATGAGAACTTTGGAGTGCGGGTTACCGATATCTTAAAACCCCTGGAAAGGTTGGAAAAACTCAAGTAGTGAAGGGAGGAGTAGAAGCAACTTATGACCAAACTATCGGAAATGGAAAAGAGTGCCCTGGCTGAGATAGGCAACATTTCCATGGGTTCTTCGGCAACGGCTCTGTCAAACCTTTTAAATCAGAAGGTTAACATCACAACTCCTAAGGTCAGCTGCAGTACCCTGGAGAAGGTAAAAAGGAATTATCCCGTCCCCTGCGTAGTGGTAGAAGTGGAATATGTAGAAGGACTGGCGGGCAGTAACGTTCTTATCATCAAGGATAAAGATGCCGCCGTAATCGCTAATTTGATGATGGGACTGGATCCCCGGGAAGAAGTTAAGGAACTTAACGAAATTCAAATCAGCGCTGTAAGCGAGTCCATGAACCAGATGATGGGCTCGGCATCTACTGCCCTGGCAGAATTTTTTAATATGAGTATAAATATTTCTCCTCCCACAACGGAATACCTGAATTTACAAAACCTAGAGGTGGAGGACCAGGAGCTATCAGAAGATCCTCTGGTGGAGATAGAATTCCGTATTGAGGTGGGGGATCTTATAGATAGTCAGCTGTTCTTACTGATTCCTAAGAACTTTGCTAAGGATGCTGCAGAAAAGCTCCTCGGTGATTTTGATATGCCTGAAGAGGAAGGAACAGAAGAAGAGAGCCCCTCGGAGAATATTCAGCAAGTCCTGGGAGAATCTTCTGTCCAGGAGGAGGAAACACCTGTCCCGGGAGAGGAAGCCTCCCTTGAAGAGGAAAAGATCCAGGAACTGACGGAAGCAGAAATAGATGCCCTGCGAGAAGTAGGAAACATCTCTATGGGAGCGGCTGCAACCGTCCTGTCGGACATGCTGGATAAGAGGGTGAGCATAACTACCCCCCAGTTTCGCCTGGTGTCCAACATGGGAGCCAAGGAAGAACTCTCAGTCTCCTCAGTGGCTGTCCACGTTCAGTACCTGGATGGCTTTGAAGGGGAAAACCTTCTTATTCTTAAGGAGGAGGATTCTAAAATTATTTCCGGCTTGATGATGGGGGAGGAGCTGGAACAGCTGGAGGAGGAACTAAATGAAATCCAGCTCAGTGCTGTAAGTGAAGCCATGAACCAGATGATGGGTTCAGCAGCAACAGCTATGGCGGATCTTTTTAATCTGCCCGTACAGATATCCCCGCCGGGAACCTTTTACAAAACCCTGGGGAAGGACCCTTCCGGCCTGGATCTTTTAGAAAATACCAGTACCAACCTTATTGAAATTTCCTTTCATATGGAAATTGGGAATTTGATAGACAGCAACCTGGTTCAGCTTATTCCCGTTAGTTTTGGCAAAAAAATGGCTGGCCAGCTTCTGGGAGGCTATTCCATTATGGGAGGAGAAGTGCCTTCCCAGGAAGGGGTTCAGGAAGAGGTTCCCCTGGCTCCTGAAGGAGAAGTTCCTTCTCCCCTGGACCAGGAAGGAAAGGAGGTGCCCTTATCTTCAAGAGCTGAACCGGTAGCAGGGGGAGGCTACCAGGAGGAGGAAATGGTTCCCCAATCCTTTATGGAAGCTATGGAAGGAGATGAAAATATTGATTTAATAAGGGATATCCCCGTTAAAATAACCAGCATTATGGGTAATGCCCGGATTAAATTAAAGGACCTGGTGGAACTGGGCCAGGGCTCTGTGGTGGAGCTGGATAGGGTAGAAGGGGAGCCCGTAGACATTTTAGCCAACGGAAAGTTGGTAGGCCGGGGAGAAGTGGTAGTGGTAGATGAACACTTCGGAATAAGGGTAACCGAGATTTTCAAGGCAAATTCCGACTTTGACGAAAAGCATATTATCTGAGATGATTGGTTAAAGATCATTTAAAAGGAGGAATACAGTTGGTTAAAGAGGGTTCCCCGGCTAAAGGTGAAATCCAACTGGTAGTGTTTAATCTTCACGGTGAAGAGTTTGGTATTGATATAGGGCAGGTTAAGGAAGTTCTAAAATATACCCAGGTTACCCATATACCCCATACAGCTGAATATGTGGAGGGAGTTATAAACCTGAGAGGGGAAGTGGTTCCCGTGGTCAACCTCCGGAACCGCTTTGGTATCCCGGACCAGGAGGGGGAAGACCTGAATCAAAGGATAATTATTATTGAAGTGGAAGGTGATCTGGTGGGACTGATTGTGGATTCTGTTACCGAGGTTATCAGGATGCCTGTAAGGTCGGTGGAATCTCCTTCAGATACTGTCGCCGGCAGCAAATCGGAATTTGTAGAAGGCGTAGGTAAGTATGATGACCGGCTTTTAATTATTCTTAAACTGGAAAAGATTATTACCACTGAAGAAAGAATATCTTTGTCTGACCTCCAGGATTGGTATTAAGCTAAGTAAAATTTTCATGATAGTTGAGAGGGTGGAGCCATGAGTTTAGCTGAATATAAGGACATTTTTGTGTCAGAAGCAAAGGAATATTTAAAAACATTAAATAACTGCGTCCTGGACCTGGAAAAGGACCCGGAGAATGTTAACCTGGTGGAGGAAATGTTCAGGGCTGCCCACAGTTTAAAGGGTATGGCAGGGACCATGGGGTTTGATCAGATTGCCTCCTTAACCCACCAGATGGAAAGCGTATTTGATGAAGTAAGGAATCAAAAAATTAAGGCGGAAAAAAGGGTTATTAATCTTTTATTTGAATCTCTGGATCTTTTAGAAAAACTGTTAAGCCAGGTTGAAGAGGGAGAAGAGGAAGAGGATGTTTCAGACCTGGCAATAAAGCTGGGAAGAATCATGGAAACAGAATCCGGAGAAGAGAAGGAAGGGGAGGAAGGCACGGCAGAAAAGGAAGAAGAAAGGGAAAAGGAAAAGGAGGAGATTAAAAGGGCTAAGGAAAAGGGAGAAGAGGTCTACCTGGTTACGGTCAAGGTGGACGAGGAATGCCTTTTGAAATCCGTCCGCGCCTATATGGTGGTTAAAGAAGTAAGGGCTCTGGGCAGTATCCTTAAATCCATACCGGGGGAGGAGGATCTGGAAGCAGGAACCTTTGCCGATTCATTTCAGATGGTTGTTCAAACCAGTTTCCAGGCAGATGATATCAAAAGCAAATTGGAAGGAATTTCTGAAATAGAAAAGGTGACCGTGGAGGCTTATGAGACAGAGACCCCCGAACCCAGTAAGAAAAAGCCCTCCCTTCTGGAAGAGCAGCAAAAAGAGCTTTTAAAAAAGACCAGCGAAAAAATTATAAGGGTGGAAACGGATAAACTGGATGCTTTAATAGGTCTGGTAGGGGAATTGGTAGTAAACAGGACCAGGGTTTTGGAATTGAGCAAAAACATAAAAGATTCGGAGTTAAAAAATTCCCTGGAACAGCTGGACCTTATAACCACCAACCTTCAAAATGCCGTTATGAAGCTGCGCATGGTTCCTATTAAGCAGGTATTTGATCGTTTCCCCCGCCTGGTAAGGGACTTCAGCCAGAGCAAAAGCAAGAAGGTTAACCTGGTTATTGAAGGAGAGGAAACGGAGCTGGACAGGTCCATTGTGAATGTTATCGGGGAGCCCCTGGTTCACCTGGTGAGAAATGCCATGGACCACGGTATAGAAAGGTCCTCCGATAGAAAGCATCTTAATAAAAAGGATCTGGCCACCATTAAACTGTCCGCCCGGCATGAAGGAAGCCACGTTATTATCGAAGTTGAGGACGACGGATGCGGCATTGATCCACGTAAAATTAAAACCAAGGCCACTGAAAAAGGTTTAAAGGCCCCTCAAGATTTGGAGAAAATGTCCGATGATGAAATAATAAAACTAATATTCCACAACGGGTTTTCCACCTCTGAGGAGGTTACCGATGTGTCCGGCCGGGGAGTAGGCATGGATGCGGTAAAATCAACTATTGAAGCCCTCCACGGAGAAATTAATGTGGATACCCGGGTAGGAAAGGGATCCAGATTTATCATCAAGCTTCCCTTAACCCTGGCCATTATTAAAGCCATGCTGGTTAAAATCGGGGGAGACACCTTTGCCATTCCCGTAGAGTCCATCAGGGAAAATGTGTATGTATCCTCCAAGGACATTAACACGGTGCAGCACCAGAAGGTAATATCCTTCCGGGAGGAGATTCTCCGGCTGGTATCCCTCCGCAGCAATCTCAGGCTGGGAGAAGCTGAAAAACTGTCGGAAAACGGGGTAGTTCATTCGGTGATTGTGGTGGAAGCAGGGGACCGGAAAGCGGGATTCTTGGTGGATGAACTTATAGGTCAGCAGGAAATAGTTATTAAATCCCTGGGTAAGATACTGGAAGGATTGAAGGGTATTGCAGGAGCTACGGTCCTGGCCAACGGGGAAGTAGCCTTGATCCTTGATGTTTCCAGTCTGGTTTAAACAAGGAGTAAAAGATAATGTGCTTTCAAAGGAGGTAAATAAAGTTGTCAAAAGTATTAATAGCAGATGATACTGCCTTTATGAGAATGACTTTGAAAAATATTTTGGAGAAAAATGGTTATGAAGTGGTGGGAGAAGCCGAGGACGGTGTACAGGCTATAGAAAAGTACAAGGAACTTAATCCAAGTCTGGTAACTATGGATATCACCATGCCCAACCTGGATGGGATAGCTGCCATTAAGGAAATTGTTAAAAACGATCCTGAAGCTAAAATTGTGGTTTGCAGTGCCATGGGCCAGAAGGCCCTGGTTATCGAAGCCCTTAATGCCGGGGCCAAGGATTTCATTGTTAAGCCCTTCCAGCCCGACAGGATTATTGATTCCCTCAAGAAATTCCAATAAAAGAAGGAGGGATTAAAACCAGTGAAAAAGGACCTGGAAATCAACTCAGAAGAAATTGATATACTAAAGGAGCTGGGCAATATAGGGCTGGGAAATGCTACCATATCCCTTTCGGAAATGTTAAAGGATGAAAAAATTAAAATGCTGGTTCCAGATGTTTCCCTTATTTCTTTAGCGGAGGTTCCTGACCTGGTGGGCGGGCCGGAAAAACCTGTTGCTGCGGTTTTTAGCAGGGCTATAGGGGAAGCTTCTTTCTTTCTTATATTTCTTATGCCCGAAAAGAGTGCCCTCAACATTATAAAAGCTTTGACGGAAGGTATAAGGGAAGAGTTTTGCAGCCTGGGAAGATCCGTTATAAGGGAAGTTGGCAATATTGTGAGTGCTTCTTACCTGAATGCCCTTTCCTTTTTAACAGATTCTGCCTACCGGCAAACGCCCCCCATACTGGCTATAGATATGGCAGGAGCCATATTGGGAACTATATTTGCCGAGGCCAGTATCATTGAAGACAGTATTTTAATGGTTAAAACCTCCTTTTCCACGGAAGTTAATGATATAGAGGGCTGTCTCATAATCGTTCCCCATGGGGAGGGATTAAAAAAAATAGTAGATATTCTTGGATTGGAGCTAAAAAAATGATTACCCAGGTGAGAATAGCGGAGGTAGTTGTCCAAAGGGAATCAGGTTTGTTAATAACCGTGGGGTTAGGATCATGTGTAGGGGTAGGCTTATACGATCCTGTTACCAGGACTGCCGGTCTTGCCCATATTCTCCTTTCGGACAGCAGGCAGTTCAATGGTAAATCCTCTAATTTATTAAAATATGCGGATACAGCTCTCCCCCTGATGATGGACAAAATTCTTAAGGAAGGGGCCTTGAAAAAAAATCTGGTGGCAAAGATAGCCGGGGGAAGTCAGCTTTTTAAATATAACATAACCGGGGGAGTTTCCAATGAAAGTGTTGGCAAAAAAAATATTATGGCTGTAAAAAAAGCCCTTCTGGAGATGAGCATTCCCTTATTGGGGGAAGATGTGGGAGGAAATTACGGACGGACCATGAGAATGCATGTAGCCTCGGGGCAGGTGGAAATATCTTCTCTGGAGGGCTACATTAAGCTGCTGTAAGGGAGAGGAAGAAAATGCCGGTAAAAGTGATGGTAGTGGATGATTCAGCCTTTATGCGAAAAGTAATATCTGATATGCTCCTTTCCAGTCCGGGGATAGAGGTGGTAGCAACTGCCAAAAACGGTGTGGAAGCCCTGGAGAAAATGGTTAAATATAAGCCCCAGGTTATAACCCTGGATGTAGAAATGCCCCAGATGGATGGACTTACCGCCCTGAAGCAGATTATGGTTAACAACCCTACTCCTGTCATCATGCTCAGCAGTTTAACTCAACAGGGGAGCAGGGAAACGGTAGAAGCCCTTTCTCTGGGAGCTTTAGATTTTGTGCCCAAACCTTCTGGCGCTATATCCCTGGACCTGGAAAAGGTCAAAAGTGATCTTATCAGCAAGGTTAAGGCGGCAGGTAAGGCTCAACCCGGCCCCAAAAAACTTAAAGCACCCTTACCTACCAGGTCCCTTCCTGCTGAAGAGGTAAAGCCTGCCTCCCAGGTCCTGGCTAAAAAGATAGTAGCTATAGGGAGTTCCACTGGGGGCCCCAAGGCCCTGGAACATTTACTCCTGGGGTTTCCTGCAAATCTCCCTGCCGGGGTTTTGGTAACCCAGCATATGCCCGAGGGTTTTACCCGTTCCCTGGCGGAAAGGCTGGACAGGATTTGCCCTTTAAAGGTTAAAGAAGCGGAAAAGGGGGATGATGTCAGGGAAGGGCAGGTTCTTATCGCTCCGGGGGGGTATCACCTTAAGCTGGATAAAAACAAAAAGGTTTACCTCAGCCAGGAGGCGCCGGTGCAGCATGTCCGTCCTTCTGCTGATGTGATGATGATGTCCCTGGTGGAATGTTATGGAACCAATATTGTGGGAGTAATCCTTACGGGCATGGGTAAAGACGGCACCATGGGGATGACAGCCATAAAAAAAGCAGGGGGAAAGACCATTGTCCAGGACAGTTCCACCTCGGTTATATTCAGCATGCCCAGCTCAGTAATTAAGGCAGGTTGTGCGGATATGGTAAGTCCCTTGCCCAACATTTCTCCTAAAATTGTAAGCTTGCTTAAATAAAACCCATAGCCCTTAAAATAAAATGCAGGTGGTGCTGACTTTGGTAAAGGATTATATTGAATTTAAAAAAAGATTTTTAAAGCTTACAGGCCTGGATCTGAATTGTTATAAGGACCAGCAGATGGAGCGGCGGATAAAACAATTTATGAACCGGGTAAAGGTTAAAGACTATGAATCCTATATTAAACTCCTGGAAACCAGGGAAGAGGAAAAAATCCGCTTTTTAAACTACCTGACCATTAATACTACCAGTTTTTTCAGGGATCCTGCCATTTATCGAAAATTAAAATCGGAAATTATACCCGAGATTCTCTCCAGGAAAAAGGGTAAGGTTAAACTGTGGAGTGCCGGCTGTTCCATCGGCGCAGAACCCTATTCCCTGGCCATACTAATGACGGAAATTACCAGTCCCGGCCGTTACACTATAGTCGCTTCAGACATTGACGAACAGGCTCTGGAAAAGGCCATGGAAGGTATTTATCATCCCAATCAACTGGAGCACCTGTCCAAAAAATCCCTGAACAAATATTTTGACCAGAAGAAAGGCCTTTATCAATTAAAGCCAACCATGAGAAACAAGGTTACCTTTAAAAAGCATGACATGTTGAGGAATAACTTTGAAAAAAACTGTGACCTGATCCTGTGCCGTAATGTTTTTATCTACTTCAAGCAGGAAACCCAGGAAAGGCTTTTATCCAATTTTATAGAATCTCTTAATCCCCAGGGGTACCTGGTTATTGGTTGTTCTGAAAACATCGGTGACCATCGAAAATGG
>SKLX01000164.1 GCA_007121375.1 Bacillota bacterium
CACCAGGGGAAGTCAGCTGGCTTTAGCCCAATCAAGATTCGTACTGGAATCGCTTAAACAAATATATCCTTATCTTAGTTTTGAAGTTAAGATTATAAAAACAACGGGGGATAAATTCTTAAACCAAAGTTTTGATAAAATGGAGGGGAAAGGTTTTTTTGTTAAGGAAATAGAGGAAGCCTTACTTAATAAAGAAATTGACCTGGCGGTTCACAGCATGAAGGATCTTCCCACAGAAGAAGAAAAGAGGTTGAAGATTGTGTCTGTTACCGAGAGGGAAGACCCCCGGGATGTTCTGGCCTCCAGGGAGGATTACTGGTTGGCTACTTTGCCCCGGGGAGCGGTAGTAGGTACCAGTAGTCTAAGGCGCAAAGCTCAGCTTCTAAATTACCGGTCCGATCTTAAATTCAAACCTGTAAGGGGAAATATTAATACAAGGCTTCGCAAAATGAAGGAATCAGAGGTAGATGCCATTATTTTAGCCTACTCGGGGCTTAAAAGACTTTCCCTGGAAAAAGAGATAAGGGAAGTACTTCCCATGGAGATGTGTATGCCTGCTGCCGGTCAGGGAGCCCTGGGAATACAGGTAAGGGCAGATGATGAGAATACCAGCAGCATAGCCCGCTCTTTGAATCACTATCCCACCGAGAGGGCTATTGCCGCGGAGAGGGCCATGCTGAAATACTTAGGTGGAGGATGCCATGTGCCTATCGGGGCTTACGGAGAATTGAAAAGTACCGAGGTTCGTCTTTGGGGGGTAGTAGCCTCTACTGACGGGCGGTATTGCCTTCGGGATGTCTTATCCGGGCCGATCTCCGATGCATCTTTTATAGGACGCCACCTGGCCCGCCGGTTGTTAAAAAAAGGTGCAGAAAAATATATTGGAACAAATTATTCCGAGGGTTAAAGAAGGTGAAAAGATAAATGAATTCTGGAGTAGTTTATTTAGTAGGAGCAGGTCCGGGGGATCCTCGCTTAATAACCTTAAGGGGTAAGGAGTGCATAGAAAAGGCCCAGGTCATTGTATATGACCGCCTGGTAAATCCCTCCCTGTTGAGTTATGCTTCTCCTGGAGCGGAAATGATATACGTGGGGAAAAGCCCGGGCAATCACGCTTTGGACCAGGAAAAGATCAATGAATTGTTAGCCAAAAGGGCCAGGGCCAATAAAATAGTAGTCAGGTTAAAAGGGGGAGACCCCTTTGTTTTTGGCAGGGGTGGAGAAGAAGTTGAGCTCCTGGCAGAAGAGGGAATTCCTTTTGAAATTGTACCCGGCATTACTTCAGCTGTAGCGGTGCCTGCTTATGCAGGGATTCCTGTAACCCACCGGGATTGTGTTTCAGGATTTTCAGTTATTACCGGCCATGAAGAAGAGGAAAAGGATGAAACAGCAATTCAATGGGACAAACTTGCCCGGAGTAAAGATACCCTTATATTTTTGATGGGGGTCAAAAACCTGGGATTAATTGTTGATCAGCTGGTTTCCCGGGGGAAGTCTCTCCATACTCCTGTTGCCCTTATCCGGTGGGGGACTCTGGGTCGCCAGGAGGTTCTTCAGGGAACTCTGGAAGATATAATTTTAAAAGTTAAAGAAAAGAATTTCAGGCCACCGGCCGTAATTATAGTGGGAGAAGTGGTTAGCCTCAGGGAAAAGATGATGTGGTGGGAGAAAAAGCCCTTCTGGGGCAGAAGGGTTATTATTACCCGTCCCTATCACCTTCAAAAATCCTTCCAGGAAAAAATACTGGAACTGGGAGGAGAGGCGGTATCCCTGCCTACGGTGGAGATTGCCCCCCCTGATGATTACGAGCCTCTGGATAAAGCCCTGGACCGGGTAAAGGATTTTTCCTGGATAGTTTTTACCAGTATAAACGGGGTAAAGTTCTTTTTTGAAAGAATAAAAGCCCTGGGTAAGGATATAAGGGAATTGGGGGGAGTCAATATAGCGGCCATAGGGCCCAAAACGGCAGAAGCAGTAGAAGAGAAGGGAATTAAGATAGCCTTCCAGCCGGAGGAATACCGGGCGGAAGCTGTAGCCCAGGGGTTATTGGAGTTTACCTCTCCCGGGGAAGAGATTCTTCTCCCCCGGGCGGATATAGCCCGGCCCCATCTGGCCCAGGCCCTTCAGGACAGGGGGGTAAGGGTTCAGGAGGCGGTTACTTACCACAACCGGATGCCTCGGGGAAAAATGGATATGGACTTTGAAGAATTCTTTACAGGAAGTAAAAAGCCGGTGATCACCTTTAGCAGCTCCTCCACTGTGCGAAACTTTTTCCAGCTGGTAGGAGAAGAAAAGGGCAGGGAATTGGTAAAAGGTTCTCTTTTAGCCAGTATAGGCCCCATAACCAGTGAAACCATAAGATCCTTTGGCCTGGAAGTTGATATTGAAGCTTCCCGGTACACCATGGATGGTCTCCTGGAGGGAATAATAGATTATTTAGAAAAAGAAGACAAAGAATAGAGGGGGAAGTATATGATTAGTTTTACCAGGCTTTTATGCGGATCCAGTTATTATGGAGATCAACTCAGATATACCAGTGACGCGTCAAGGGGTATTCACGGTACTTCCCCGGGGCGGGGTCCCGTGGTTATTTGGAACATGACTCAAAGCTGCAATTTGAACTGCCGTCACTGCTATGCCAGTTCTGACGGTAAAGAGTATTCGGGAGAAATGACCACCGGCGAAGGAGTTAAATTTTTAGAAGATTTGGCAGAGTTTAAAGTTCCCGTGATACTTTTTTCGGGAGGAGAACCCCTCCTGAGGGAAGATTTTTTTGAGATGGCTGATATGGCTTCCCGCCTGGGTATGCGGGCCACTATTTCTACCAACGGAACCCTGATTACCAGGGATATGGCTAAAAGCATTAAAAACAGGGGCATTAGTTATGTGGGAATAAGCCTGGATGGAATCGGGGAGCTTAATGACAGGTTTAGAGGTAAAAAAGGTGCTTTTGAGGAGGCCCTGGAAGGAATCAGGGCCTGCCGGGAGGTGGGCCAGAAAGTGGGCCTTCGCTTTACCATCAACCGGCATAATTTTCAGCAGATTGACGATATTTTTCACCTGGTGAAGGAAGAAGGGATCCCCCGGGTTTGTTTTTATCACCTGGTCTATTCGGGCAGGGGTAAAGAGATGATGGAAGAGGATATAAGCCATGAAGAAACCCGGGAAGTGCTGGATAAGATAATGGACCATACTTTAAAATTTTACCGCCAGGGGGATGAAAAGGAAATCCTCACGGTAGATAATCATGCAGATGGAATATACCTTTACCTTAAAGTCAGGGAAAGCAACCCGGAAAGGGCCCAAGAAATTATGGAGCTTTTAGAAGCTAATGGAGGAAACAGGAGTGGAATAGCCGTGGGGGCCGTTGACAGCCGGGGGAATGTTTTTCCTGACCAGTTTACCCGAAACCACTCCCTGGGGAACGTGAGGGAGAAAAGTTTTAAAGAAATATGGAGGGATGAAAATAATACATTCCTGTCTAACCTAAGGAACAGGAAGTCACTCCTGAAGGGCAGGTGCGGGACCTGCAAGTGGCTGGATTTTTGTAATGGGAATTTCCGGGCCCGGGCGGAAGCCTTTACCGGAGATTTTTGGGAATCGGACCCGGCCTGTTATTTAACGGAAGAAGAGATAGGAGTGAAATTAAAGCCAGAAGGGAAGATAGTATGAGGTATCCGCAGCACAGGCCCCGTCGCCTGAGAAGTTCTGCCTCCCTTCGCCAGATGGTAAAGGAAACAACCCTTTCCCTGGAGGATCTGGTATATCCCCTCTTTGTGGTTCACGGAAAAGGGATTAAAGAACCTGTGCCTTCCCTCCCGGGGGTTTACCAGTATTCCCTGGACTGTCTCCAGGAAGAAGTAAAGGAAGGGGTATCTTTAGGGATAAAGGCAGTCCTTCTATTTGGTATACCAGCTTATAAGGATAGTAAGGGATCTTCTGCTTATGATTCTGAAGAAGTGATACAAAAGGCGGCAAGAATTATAAAAGATTCTTATCCCCACCTATTGGTAATAACGGATGTCTGTTTATGCGAATACACTGATCATGGTCACTGCGGCCTGGTAAAAGAAGGGCAGATTTTAAATGATTCTACCCTGGAACTCCTGGTGGAGACAGCCCTTTCTCATGCCCGGGAAGGAGTGGATATGGTAGCTCCTTCCGACATGATGGACGGAAGGGTGAAGGCCATCAGGGAAGGTCTGGACAGGGAAGGATTTGAAAAGGTCTCCATTATGTCTTACGCGGCCAAATATTCTTCTGCCT
This sequence comes from Bacillota bacterium, assembly GCA_007121375.1. GTDB lineage: Bacteria > Bacillota > Dethiobacteria > SKNC01 > SKNC01 > SKLX01. The sequence continues at coordinate 4,267 of SKLX01000164.1, forward strand.
TTTACGGGCCCTTCCGGGAGGCGGCAGGTTCATCCCCCTCCTTTGGAGACCGGAAAACTTACCAGATGGACCCTGCCAACAGCCGGGAAGCATTGAAGGAAGTAAAGATGGACATTGAAGAGGGAGCCGATATAGTGATGGTTAAGCCTGCCCTGGCTTACCTGGATGTAATTAACCGGGTAAAGGCCGAGACCCTTCTCCCCGTGGCTGCTTACAATGTGAGCGGTGAATACGCCATGGTAAAAGCAGCCGTAGAAAAGGGATGGCTGGAAGAAGAAGGAATTGTAGAGGAAATTTTAACGGGAATTAAAAGAGCCGGAGCTGATTTAATAATCACTTATTTTGCCATGGATGTGGCCAGGATGCTCAATCGGAGGAGTGGATAATATTGCTGGTTTCATGGAATACCACCCGGCAGTGTAACTTAAAATGCAAACACTGCTACCGGGATGCAGGAGCAAAGGATGAGGGAGAACTTGATACCAGGGAAGGGAAAAAGCTTCTGGAAGAACTGGCTGCCAGCGGTTTCAAGATGGTAATTTTCAGCGGAGGAGAACCCCTTCTCCGCACGGATATTGTTGAGCTTACCGCTTATGCCCGCCAGCTGGGATTGCGAGGGGTTTTTGGAACTACAGGAACGGTTATGGACCTGGATTTAACTAAAGAATTAAAAGATGCCGGGGCCATGTGCATGGGCATTAGCCTGGATAGTTCAACCCCTGAAATGCATGATGAGTTCCGGCAGGTGCCCGGGGCCTGGGAAAAGGCAGTGGAGGGGATGGAAAATTGCCTGAAAGTTGGTCTTCCCTTTCAAATTCATACTACCGTGGTTAATGATAACTATGAAGAATTTGAAAATATTACTGATTTTGGGGTAAAGATGGGTGCCAGGGCCCACCACATATTTTTTTTGGTGCCTACGGGGCGGGGAAAGGATATTGAAGAGGATGCCTTGAGGCAGCGCCAGTATGAAGGCCTTATCCACAGGATATTGAAAAAACAAAAGGAAGTGGATATGGAAATTAAGCCTACCTGTGCTCCCCAGTTTATGAGGGTAGCTTCCCAGAAGGGTATTGACATGCGGTTCAGCCGGGGGTGCCTGGCGGGAAGGTCTTACTGTTGTATTCTTCCCAATGGGGATCTTCATCCCTGTCCCTATCTTCCCATTAAGGTAGGTAATGTGCGGGAAGAAGGATTTAAAACCTTGTGGGAGGAAGGTAAGGTGCTCCAGGATTTGCGTAAGCCTCCCCATGGTAAATGCGGTGAGTGCCGGTATGAAGACCTGTGTGGAGGATGCAGGGCCCGGGCTTATTACTACAGTGATGGGGATTACATGGCAGAAGACCCCTGGTGTCTTTACGGGGGGAAGAAATAGGTTTTTAAAGATAATGAGTAATACATCAGGGGAGAGTTTTAGTATGGATTCTATTGATAAAAAACTTTTAAATATCATGCAGAAGGATTTTCCCTTAAGCTCTACCCCCTACAAAGACCTGGGGGAGATGCTGGGGATTAGCGAGGAAGACGTTATTAACCGACTGGGAAAATATAAAAAAGAGGGGCTCATAAGGAAAATCGGGGGTATTTTTAACCCCCGGAGCCTGGGTTATAAGAGCACCCTGGTTGCCCTGGAGGTAAAGGAGGGGAAACTGGAGGATACGGCCTCCTTTATTAACAGGTACCAGGAGGTAACCCATAATTACCAGCGGGACCACACTTTTAACCTGTGGTTTACCCTTATTGCTCCCTCCCGGGAAAGGATAAAAGAAATAATTGATTCGGTAGAAAGGCTCCCCGGGGTAAGGAAGTGTATGAACCTTCCCTCGGTAAAAATGTTTAAAATTGGAGCCTACTTTTCTTTAGATGAAGAAGGGGAAAGGGAGGAACAAAAAAGTGATCAGTGACCGGGATAAAAAGATAATTAAACATCTCCAGGAGGATTTACCCCTGGATTCCCGTCCCTTTAAAAATATTGCAGAAAAAGTTGGCATGGAAGAAAGGGAACTGTTAAAAAGAATAGAAGAGATGAAGGAAGAAGGAATGCTCCGCCGTTTAGGAGCAGTGGTTCATCACTACCAGGCAGGCTTTGCCTATAATGCCATGGGCTGCTGGCGGGTTCCTCAGGAAATGATTGATGAAGCAGGCAAAAAGATGTCCTGCTACCGGGAGGTAAGCCATGTTTATCAAAGACCTTCCCATCCTCCCCACTGGCCTTATAATCTTTTTACCATGATTCACGGCCATAGCCGGGAGGATTGTGAGGGGATAGCCGAGAGCATGGCCGAAGAAACAGGGATAAGTGAGTATACCCTTATTTATTCCCTGCGGGAATTTAAAAAAACAAGTATGAAGTATTTTTAAAAGAAGGGGTGTCTCGAAAATGAGGGATATAAGTTCTAAAAAGTCTTATGAAAGGGCCCAGAGTTATATGCCGGGAGGAGTTAACAGCCCGGTGAGGGCTTTTCGTTCCGTCAAGCTGGACCCACCTTTCATTTCCCACGGGAAGGGATCTAAAATTTACGACCTGGAGGGAAAGGAGTACATAGATTACGTTTGTTCCTGGGGACCTTTAATACTGGGCCATTGTTATCCCCGGGTTGTTGATGCATTAAAAGAGGCAGTGGATAAAGGTACCAGTTTTGGCGCCCCGACCATCCTGGAAACGGAAATGGCTGAACTGGTTAGCGATGCTTTTCCCTCTATGGAAATGATGAGGATGGTTAATTCGGGGACGGAGGCTACCATGACCGCTTTACGCCTGGCCCGGGGGTTTACGGGCAGGGATAAAATTGTAAAGTTTAACGGTTGTTATCACGGCCACGTGGACAGTCTCCTTATTAAAGCAGGTTCGGGGGTTACCACCCTGGGTTTACCCGATAGTCCTGGAGTAACGGAAGGCAATGCCCGGGATACCATAAGTATTCCCTTCAACAGCCAGGAAGGGATAAAAGAGGTTTTTGAAAACCAGGGAGAGGAAATTGCCGCTGTTATATTGGAACCCGTTGCTGGAAATATGGGATGTGTTTTACCAAAGCCCGGGTTTTTAGAATTTTTAAGGGAAATCACCAGGAAATACGGTGCCCTGTTGATCTTTGATGAGGTTATGACGGGCTTTCGGGTGGCCTATGGAGGTGCCCAGGAAAAATATCAAATTAAACCGGATCTTACCTGCCTGGGCAAAATAATTGGCGGGGGCTTACCTGTAGGCGCTTACGGAGGAAGGAAAGATATCATGGAGCAGATGGCTCCCCTGGGGCCTGTCTACCAGGCGGGGACCCTTTCGGGGAACCCTTTGGCCATGACAGCGGGAGTTACTACCCTTAAAATTTTAAAGGAAGAAAATCCTTACAGGGAACTGGAGGAAAAAACTAATAAACTGGTGGCCGGCCTGGGCAAGGAAGCAGATAAGGCAGGGATTCCTACCTTTTCCAGGCAGGCAGGTTCCATGTTCTGCGTCTATTTTACGGGGAAGGAAGTATGGGACTTTGAAGGAGCTGCTTCTTCGGACCTGGAAAAATTTATTAAATACTACCAGGGGATGTTGAAGAGGGGTATTTATATGGCTCCTTCCCAGTTTGAAGCAGGCTTTATGTCTGCTGTCCACAGCCAGGAGGATATTGACCAGACTATAGAAGCAGCCGGGGAATCCTTAAAAGAATTGTAAAAAAAGTAGTAAAGCTATATATAGTGCTTGTGGCTATTGCGGCTAATATGTTTGTTTCCGGAGGTGCAGGGATGTCTTCTTATGGGGAAATTAGAGAAAGGGCCGGGGATTTACACCATAAGCTGGTGGAAATAAGGCGTCATTTCCATAGTTACCCGGAGCTTTCCTTTCAGGAAAAAGAAACAGGAAATTATATCTATGACTTGATGAATTCCCTGGGGCTGGAAACAAAAAAGGAAGTAGGGGGAACGGGAGTAACAGCCCTTCTCCAGGGCTTGCAGGAAGGACCTACGGTAGCTTTAAGGGCAGATATGGATGCCCTTCCTATCCAGGACACAAAGGAAGTTTCTTATGCCTCCACCAGGGAGGGGGTCTGTCATGCCTGTGGCCATGATGTACATATGGCGGTACTCATTGGTACGGCTTTAATCCTTTCTGAAAAAAGGGAAGAGCTTAAAGGGCAGGTTAAATTTATTTTCCAGCCGGCAGAAGAAAAACCTCCGGGAGGAGCCCGTCTTATGGTCCAGGAGGGAGTCCTGGATAATCCCCGGGTCAACTGCATCCTGGGAATTCACACATTTCCCTATCATCGGGCAGGAAAAGTGGTTTTAAAAAAGGGGGAGCTCATGGCTGCCGCCGATAGTTTTAAGCTTACCATCCGGGGCAAAGGGGGGCATGGAGCAGCCCCCCACCAGTCGGTGGACGCAGTAGTGGTGGCTTCCCAGGTGGTTCAGGCTCTTCAGCTGATTTCCAGCCGCATGGTTGATCCTTTAGAGCCTTTAGTGGTTACTATAGGCACAATAAATGGGGGAGAAAGCTTTAATATTATAGCTGAAGAAGTAGAGATGAAGGGGACGGTTCGTACCCTGAATCCCCATACCCGGGAGAAAATACCAGAAATAATAGAAAATATAGCGGAAGGTATTACCAAGGGATTTAAGGCTACCTACCTCCTGGAATATGATCAAAACTACCCCGTTTTAATGAATGACCCCCGGGTAATGGAAGTAGTGGAGGGAGCGGCCCGGGAAATATTGGGCCAGGAAAGGGTGGTTAACCTGGAAAAGCCTGTAATGGGCAGCGAAGATTTTTCCTGTTACCTGGAGCAGGTTCCCGGGGCCTTTGTTTTTTTAGGTACCGGGGGAGAGGGAGAAGTTTATCCCTGGCACCACCATAAATTTGATGTAGATGAAGGAGTCCTTTCTACGGGAGCAGCTTTTCTCAGCTGGTCGGCAGTTAAGCTTTTACAAAATCCTATTTAAACACATTCCTTTTAATATATTAAAAAAAGACAAAAAAAATCCCAGTTAAAAAACTGGGGATATGGGGAAATTATGAAATAAGGGTTGGTAGTTTTCATTTCATTTAAGTAACTGTTAGAAAATTAATTATTTTCTGAATAAAAGTATATTATAAATTTTGTTTCAGTGCAAGGTTTTTTTGAAATTTTATTAAAAAATAGTATAATTAATTAGAAGGAAATTACCCTGGTATTAACGGTAGAATTAAGCTGATTGGCAGCATCAAAAAGGTAAAGGGGGGTTAGCATGAATCAATTCGGAGAGGTTATAAAGGTTAAAGATAATATGGCAGAAATAAGAGTAAAAAAGCATACTTCCTGTAAGAACTGCGGCTGCTGTGGTATGTTATCGGAAATGGAAGGCCGTGAAGTTACCCTGGAGGTTGAAAATCCTATCGGGGCAACAGTGGGTCAAATAGTAAGGGTTACGGCGGAAGCCCAAAGGGTTATCCTGGCTTCCCTGTTGGTGTATGTTCTTCCCGTTATAGTCCTGGTTATAGCCATGTATTTTACCCAGCAGGGGGCTGTTAATATGGGTTATGGAGAATCCGCTGAAATAGCAGGGATAATTGGAGGCCTGGGAGCCATGGTCCTTGTCTTTGGCATTATAAGGTTACTGGATAAAAAGATCTCTGATACCCGGGAGTTTAAGCCGGTGATTACGGAAGTGGTGCCCGAAGAGATGTGGGAAGAGTTTATACAGGAGGGAAAACACTCTTAAAACAAACTCTTAAGGGGTGAGGTGAGGAATAAGTGGAAGAAGAGGCAAGAAAAGAAAAAATTGAGGAATGTGTAAAGGAGTCCCGCCAAAAATTTCAGCAGATTGAAGAGATGATAAATAAGGGTGAGTACTGTACGGATATTGTTAAAAAGGTCAGGGAAATGCAGTCGGAACTGGACCGATTAAACCAGTGCATCCTGGACTGTCATCTCCATGAGTGCCTTAAAGATGCCATATGGCGAGGTGATGAGGAAAGGATATTTGAAGAAATTCTTTATTTAATAAAATACAGGCCGTAACCCGATAGGTGCGGCCTTCTTTACCTGGTAGGGAGGTTCAAAATGCAGGAAAGAATAGAAAGATTAAAAAAGAGAATGAAAGACGGTGGTATTGATGCGGCTTTTATAATGCATCCCAGGTCTTTATATTATTATGCCGGTACTTCCCAGCCCTGCAACCTGGTGGTAACTTTAAAGGAGGAGCCTTTGCTTTATGTGAGAAGGGCCTGGGATTTTGTGAAGAAGGAAACCCCCCTGGAAAACTTAAAAAAAGGGGGAAGCCTGGGGGATATAAGTAAATACCTGGAAAGCCTGGGTATAAGGGAAGGAGTATTGGGCATGGAAGAAGATGTTCTGCCTGCCCGCCTTTACAACAAGACCCGGGACTATTTTCCCTCCTTCCAGTTAAAAAATATATCTCCTTTAATAATGGATCAGCGTTTAATTAAGGACCAGGAGGAAAGAAAGCTGGTTGAAAAAGCCTCCTCCCTCTTTTCTCACATCCATGAAGTGATAATGAATAATTTGAAGCCCGGGGTGAAAGAAGTTGAGCTGGCAGGACTCCTCTGGTCCAAAATTCGCCAGGAGGGGCATGAAGGATTTACCGCTCACCGGCGCTGGGATGGATTTTTGCCCGGGGACGGAATCGTAGCCTCCGGGGAGAATCTATGGCAGATCAGCGGTTACGCCATGACCGTTACCGGAACAGGTAAGAGCAAGTACATTCCCTGGGGATCCTCCGACCGGGTTATTCAGGAAGGAGAGTTAGTGGTGGTGGATGTGGCCACCAATTACCAGGGGTATCATGGAGATACAGCAAGGACATATGTGGCGGGAAAGGCCAGTGAAAAGCAAAGGGAAGTTTATGCTTCTTTAAGCCGGGTTATGGAAGAAATTCTAAGCCATATAAGGGAAGGGGTTAATGTGAAGGATCTTTATCAGCTGGCAGAAAAGGCGGCGGAAAGGGAAGGCTATCAGGATTACTTTCAGGGCTATGCCTCCCAGAAGGGAGAATACATAGGCCACGGCCTGGGCCTGGAAGTTGACGAGCCTCCTGTCCTTGGGCCCCAGACGGACCTGGAATTAAAGGAGGGTATGATCCTGGCCCTGGAGCCTAAATTCATTATACCTGACTGGGGCGCTGTTGATGTGGAAGAGACCCTTTGTGTTACCCGGGAAGGTTGCCAGGTATACGGTACAGTGGAAAGAAAGCTTTACGAAGTTTACTAATTATATTCTGGAGGGAAGCTGTTGGTAAAAAAAAGAACATTTAAGGTTGAAGGTATGGGCTGTCAGCACTGTGTTGATGCTATATCCGGGGCTTTGAAAGGCCTGGACGGGGTTAGGGAGGTTTTGGTAGACCTGGAAAAGGGCCAGGTAGATGTTACTTATGAAGGTGAGGTGGAGGAGGCCACCCTGGTGAAGGCTATTGAAGAAGCTGGCTACCAGGTAGTGTAAGTAGTGTAAGTTGGTGGTTTCCGTTGACTTTTAAGGTTTACTGTGTTAGTATAAGAAAAAAATTAGTTACCTCATCTCGAAATAAAGAGTTGGGGTAGAGGTGCGGCAGGCCATGAGTAGTGTAGGGAGCCCGGGGAGGCTGTGAATCACAGGAAAGGGGCCGCCGCCGAAGTCGTAATCCTATCCCAATTTTACGACTGGGCCTGTAGTGAATAACTCCAGGACTGTCATCGGGAGTTCGCCTTAGCTCCTGGTGGTGTGCTATCTCACACATAAGGGCAGAGAGAGGTGGCAGCTGCGGCTGACGGTGATCACCTGTTAGTCGTTTTTATTTTTATAAGGTAAAGGGGGATTAGTTTGTTTTTAACGGGTTCAATGGTTGTTAACCAAAAAGGCCACCTGGAAATCGGGGGATGTGACCTGGTGGATCTGGCAAAGGAATACGGAACTCCCTTGAATATTATGGATGAGTCCATGATTAGAGGGAGGTGCCGCAGTTATTTAAAAAGCATGGAGGCTAATTATCCCGATTTTGAAGTTATATATGCCGGGAAAGCTTTTCTAACCAGGGCCATGTGCCGCCTCCTGGAAGAAGAGGGCCTCTCCCTGGATGTGGTTTCGGGAGGGGAACTGTATACCGCCTTGAAAGCAGATTATCCCCCTGAAAAAATTTACTTTCACGGTAACAATAAAACTACTGAGGAAATTAACCTGGCTTTAAGCAGGGGAGTTGGCAGGTTTGTTGCTGATAGCCAGGGGGAATTGGAACTTATAGATTCTCTGGCCGGAGAAATGGGTAAAAGGGCTAATATTCTCCTGCGGATTAAGCCAGGAGTGGTTCCCGATACCCACCAGTATATTCAAACAGGCCAGATAGACTCCAAGTTCGGCCTGGGCTTAACGGATGGGCAGGCCATGGAAGCCCTGGACAAATGCCTGGAATTGGACAACCTGGAATTGAAGGGGTTTCACTGTCATATCGGTTCCCAGATATTCCAGACGGAGCCCTTCGCCCTGGCGGCTTCTATTATGATGTCCTTTATCAGGGAGGTGGCCCTATCCAGGAATATTAAAATAGGGGAATTAAACCTGGGAGGCGGTCTGGGCATCCGCTACCTGAAAAAGGATAGCCCTCCCCCCATAGATGAATACGTTAAGGGGATAGCCCACATGATTAAGAAGAAGGCAGATGATTATAACCTTCCCCTTCCCAGGATAATGATTGAGCCGGGCCGTTCCCTTGTAGGAGAGGCAGGGGTTTCCCTTTACCGGGTGGGAATTATTAAAGATGTACCCGGAGTCAGGCGCTATGTTTCCGTAGACGGGGGCATGTCGGATAACTTGAGGCCGGCCCTTTATAAGGCTAAATATGAGGCGGCTCTGGCCAATAAGGCAGACCAGCCTTCCGGGGAAAAGGTTTCCGTGGCGGGAAAGGCCTGTGAATCAGGGGATATGCTCATCTGGGATGTCCAGCTTCCTCCTGTGGAGCGGGGGGATCTGGTGGTTATTTTCAGCACGGGAGCATATACTTATTCCATGGCCAGCAACTACAACCGTCTTCCTCGACCGGCTGTAGTTTTTGTAAGGGAGGGTAATTCGGACCTGGTGGTCAGGAGAGAATCCTACGAGGACCTGGTTCGAAATGATTTAATACCCAAAAGGATGGAAAAGGGAGATTAAAAATGAATTTTGCAAAAATGCACGGCCTGGGCAACGATTTTATAGTGGTGGAGGACCTGAAGGAAAATATTAACCTGTCCCCCCCTTCCATTGCCAGGCTCTGTCAGCGAAACTTTGGTATAGGCGCAGATGGCCTGGTCTTAATCAGGCCTTCTTCTAAGGGTCATATAAGGATGCACATATTTAATTCTGACGGTTCCGAGGCGGAGATGTGCGGTAATGCCCTTCGGTGTGTGGCCCGGTACGTCTTTGAACGGGGGCTGGTTAAGGAGCCGGAAGTCCTGGTGGAAACCCAGATGGGTTTAAACAAGGCAGTAGTTTATACCCGGGAGGGGGAAGTTGAGAGTGTGGAAATAAACATGGGAAAACCCCTCCTGGAAAGCAGCCTGGTGCCTGCCCGGGGAGAGGACAGGATCATTCACATGGAGGAGCTGGTATTAAAGGGAGGCCTTTCCTTTAAAATTACTGCTTTGTCCATGGGAAATCCCCACTGTGTTATTTTCGTGGAAGACTGTGAAAAGATGCCCTTGAGGGAAATTGGACCTCAAATTGAAAACCACTCCCTTTTTCCCAACAAGACCAACGTGGAACTGGTGGAAGTCCAGGGCAAGAGGGAAATCAAAATGGTAGTGTGGGAAAGGGGAGTAGGAGAGACCCTGGCCTGTGGCTCAGGAGCCTGTGCGGCAGCTGCGGCGGCAGTCCTGAACAATCTCACGGAAAGAAGGGTTAATGTCAACTTACCGGGAGGAAAGCTGGAAGTTTACTGGGAAGAAAATGATGGAGATATTTTTTTGAAAGGACCTGCGGTGGAGGTTTATGCAGGAGAAGTATCTGAGAAATTTTATTCACTTTAAGGAAAGAGGTGTTACCTGTGAAAAAAGCAGACCGAATTGAGCAGTTGCCTCCCTATCTTTTTGCAGAAATTGACAAAAAGATCAGGGAGACGGTAAATAAAGGTGTTGATGTAATAAAACTGGGGATTGGAGATCCCGACCGCCCTACCCCCCAATACATAATAGACCGGATGGTGGAAGAAGTGGCCCTGCCCCGGAACCACGGTTACCCCCCCGATGAGGGCCTTACCGAATTCCGGGAGGCGGTAAGCCGCTATTATAGCCGGCGCTTTAAGGTGGACCTGGACCCGGATAGAGAGGTGGTTCCTTTAATCGGTTCCAAGGAGGGGATTGCCCATATATCTTCCTGTTTTGTAAATCCGGGAGACATTAATCTGGTTCCGGATCCCGGTTATCCTGTTTATCCCATTGGAACCCTTTTCGCCGGGGGGGAGGCTTACCGCATGCCCCTTTTGGAAAAAAATGATTTCCTCCCCGATTTAGAGGAGATCAGTGACCAGGTGGCTTCCAAAGCCCGTCTTATGTTTTTAAATTATCCCAACAATCCTACAGGGGCGGTGGCCAGTGAAGAGTTCTTTAAAAAGGCTGTAAATTTTGCCAAAGACCATGATATTATCATCTGTCATGACGGAGCATATCTTGATATAGCCTTTGATGGTTACAAACCTGTAAGTTTCCTGGAAGTCCCGGGGGCTAAAGAGGTAGGAATTGAGTTTAGTTCCCTTTCCAAGCCTTTCAACATGACCGGGTGGCGGGTAGGATATGCCGTAGGTTCTGCTGAGGTCCTGGAAGCCCTTTACCGGTATAAAACCAATATCGACTCGGGTAACTTCAAGGCTGTTCAGTATGCAGGAGTGGAGGCCCTGGATAATCCTGCCTCTAAGGAACAGGTAGACAGCATGCAAAAGCTATACCGGGAGAGGCGGGATGTGGTAGTTAAGGCCCTTCAGGAAGCAGGCTGCCCCCTTTCTGTTCCCCAGGCCTCCTTTTATGTATGGGCCCCTGTACCTGAAGGGTATAATTCCCAGGATTTTGTGGCCTACCTCCTGGAGGAGACGGGGGTAGTAGTTACACCCGGCAAGGGGTTTGGTGAATATGGAGAAGGTTACTTCCGCATAGCCCTTACCGTAGAAGTGGAAAGGCTGGAGGAAGCCATGGGCAGGATTAAAAAGGTGGTTAATTATTAAGGCCTTTTTATCATAGTAATAAGTATCAGGAGGGATAAGGCAATGAAAAAGTATAATGTGGCCATTGTGGGAGCAACGGGAATGGTTGGTGAGGCGCTGACCCAGGTGCTGGAGGAAAGGAATTTCCCCATTAACAACCTGAAGATGCTGGCTTCAGCCAGGTCGGCCAATACGGTGATGGAATTTGGTGGAAAGGAATACCGGATAGAAGAAGCAGAGCCCGGCGCCTTTGAAGGAGTAGATTTTGCCTTCTTCAGCGCTGGCGGTGATGTCAGCAAGGAACTGGCTCCTGAAGCCGTTAAGCGGGGAACCATTGTGGTGGATAACAGCAGCGCTTTTCGCATGGAACCCGAGATTCCCCTGGTGGTACCGGAGGTTAACCCCCAGGATGTGGAAGGTCATAAGGGGCTGATTTCCAATCCTAACTGTTCTACTATCCAGCTGGTAGTGGCCCTGCAGCCCCTGCACCAGTTATCCCCCATGAAGAGGGTGGTAGTTTCCACCTACCAGTCGGTTTCCGGTGCGGGTAAAGAGGCGGTAGATGAGCTTCTGGACCAGTCCCAGGCGATTATTGATGGCAAAGAATTTGAAAAGAACATGATCCCCCACAAGGGGGCAAAAAGAAATCACCAGATAGCTTTTAACATGGTACCCCAGCTGGATGTTTTCCAGGACAATGGATATACCAAGGAAGAGATGAAGATTATTAAAGAAACCCAGAAAATAATGGGGCTTCCTCAACTGAAGATTACTTCTACTACCGTCCGGGTTCCCGTGACCCTGGGTCATTCCGAGTCTGTTAATATTGAGTTTCAAGGGGAGGTTACTCCCCAGGAAGCCCGGAAGGCCCTGGAAAATTTCCCTGGCATTATAGTCATTGATGACCCCGATGAGCTTTTATATCCCATGCCGGTAGATTGTGCCCACAAAGATGAGGTTTTCGTGGGTAGAATTAGAAGGGATGAGTCGGTAGACTATGGTTTGAACATCTGGGTGGTTTCCGATAATATCCGCAAAGGAGCTGCCACTAATTCTATTCAGATAGCGGAATGTATAATTGAAAAAGGACTCTGTTAAGAGGGTGGGGAAAAATGAAGATAGTTGTTCAAAAGTTTGGCGGCACTTCTGTGGCCACTCCCCAGCTGAGGGAAATGGTTGCCGATAGAATTGAAGAAGCCCGGGAAGAGGATTATGGAGTAGTGGTGGTAGTTTCTGCCATGGGCAGGACAGGGGATCCTTATGCTACTGACACCTTAAAAAACCTGGCCTTGAAGGTATGCCCTGACAGTACCCTGCGGGAACTGGATTTAATAATGTCCTGCGGAGAAATAATATCTTCCGTGGTTATGGCCAATACCCTGCAGGCCCGAGGAATTCCCGCCCGGGCCATGACAGGTTTTCAGGCGGGGATGCTAACCGATGAGGAATTTTCCCAGGCAGAAGTATCCAGCTGTAAGCCAGACAAGATCCTGGAAGCTCTCCAAGGGGGAGAAGTAGTAATTGCGGCAGGCTTTCAAGGAATTTCCGAGAATAAAGAAATAACTACTCTGGGGAGGGGAGGCAGTGATACTTCTGCCGTAATCCTGGGGGCTGCCCTTAACGCAGAAAAGGTAGAAATATTTACTGATGTAAGCGGAGTTATGACGGCAGATCCCAAGCTTTTAGAGGAAGCCCGCATCATTGACCACCTGACCTACAGCGAAGTCTGCCATATGGCCTATGAAGGAGCTAAAGTGATTCACCCTCCGGCGGTGGAAATAGCCATGCAGCATAATGTCAGCCTGGTTATTAAAAACCCCGCCGAGTCGGGAAGGGGCACCCTCATTAACAATGAATACAGTGAGCAGAAGGGCTTTCACAAAAGAAAAAGAATTATAACGGGCATTGCCCATGCTGATGACCTGGTCCAGTTAAAGGTAAAGCTGCCCCCCGATGGTTCCATATCCGAGCTTGACCTTTTCCAGCAGTTGGCAGATGCCAAAATCAGCATTGATATGATTACGGTTTTTCCTGAAGTTAAAGTTTTCAGTATCCTGCAGCCCCTCCTGGCCAAGGGGGAAAAATTACTTAAGGAAATGAAGGTTGATTATGAAGTGATTAAGGGCTGCGCCAAGGTTTCCGTGATAGGGGTGGCCATGCGGAATATTCCCGGGGTTATGGCCCAGGTGGTTAAAGCTCTGAACCAGCAGGAAATAAAAATTTTGCAAACGGGAGATTCCAATATCAGCATATCCCTTCTTATGGAGGAAAAGGATTTGAAAAGGGCCATCAAAGCCCTCCACGACCATTTTGAATTAGGTAAGGTACAGGAGATTCCTGCCGAAACCTTTTAGATTAGAAACCATAATCCCTCTCCACCTCCAGGAGGGGGTTTATTTTGGGGGTATTTTATGTGTGAGTTTTGCACCCGGCACGGGGAAGGAAAAAAATGGTACGAAAATATGGAAAACTACTCTAAAGAAGTTTTTTCCCGGGTTAATTCTAAAGATAACCTGAAGAAATATTTAAGGGGCTTTAGAAAAAGGCTTTCCTTTTTACCTTATACCGCTTACCGGGTCAAAAAACTTTTTCCCGGCCTCTATGACTCCTTGGTTTACCCCCGGGTAACCTCCCACCTTAAAAAAACCCATTTTGGGCAGGTAGTTCCCCTGGAGGATGCCTTTAATATAGTGGAGAGGGTTCATTCCATCGTGAGGCTACCCTGTGTATGCCGCAAGGTTACCAGGGGAAAGGAGTACAGGTACTGCCTGGGGGTAGGTATGGACCTGAGGGAATATGTTCAGGATGTGCCTGATTTTCAAAACTTTGATCTCATATCCCGGGAAAAGGCGAAAAAGCTCCTCAACTATCTGGAGGGGGAGGGAATGGTCCACAGTATCTGGACCTTTGGGACCCCTTTTATAGGGGCTATTTGTAATTGTGACCGGGACTGCATGGCCTACAATGTCCAGGTGAAATTTGATATTGCCAAAGCCATGTGGAAGGGGGAATATGTGGCTCAAATTGACCCTTTCCTTTGTAACGGCTGCAGGCAGTGCATGAAACAATGTATTTTTCAGGGGGTGGAATATGACATGAGGGAAGAGAAATGCCGGGTAAATATTCAAAAGTGCTATGGGTGCGGCATATGCCGGAAGGTATGCAAAAAGGAGGCTTTAAACCTCCAGGACCGTTACCAGGTAATGGGGTCCCAGGCCGTATGGTAAGAAAATAAGATTTTAATTTTTATTTTCAGGTGATGAATATTAAATTATTTTTCTTTTTCCATGACCAGAGTGTTTTTGTGGTCTGTATACAGCACCCTTAAGGGGAAGCTATTTTCAATCCAGTAGAAGGTTTCAAGGCTGTAAAAGGTGACATGGGTAGGATCATTTATATACCACCAATCCTGGAAACCCTCCGGGGAAGGGTGAAAGAGGGTCATCAGGGAAAGATGGCCTCCAGTTTTCAAGTGGTTGAGGAAAAAGTTCCATGTTTTTAAAGGATCAAAAGCGTGCTCCAGGACCTCGGTGCAGGTAATCAGGTCATATTTACTTCCCAGGGAAAATTCCCGGGGGGCAAAAAAGGGATCGTAAATTTCCGTGGTTATTCCCTTTCTTTCCAGTAAAACCCTTAGAACAGGCCCGGGTCCGCAGCCAAAGTCAAGGGCCTGGCAGGGGGGAGATGAAAAGGGCAGAACGGCTTTTTCTATGAATTTTTCAAACATTTCTACGTAGCCTTTATTATCTAAAGTATTTTTGTGGGATTCATATCTTTCCTTTTCTTTTTCCCGGTGAGGTCTGAAAAGGGGATCCAGGAAAATTAAATCACATTCCGGGCAGTGGTAATATGTTTTGTCGGCACAGGAAAAGCCATTAGAAGGGCTGAAGCAAAGGGTGCAGCTCCTTTGTTTATTTTTTTTCCACGCTATGCCCATCCTTAAACCCCCTTACTCCTTTTAATTACATTATTATAAATTAAAAACATTGATTTTACCACCAGGCCAAAATTTTTGTTGTCCCGAAAATTCCGTGTCAATAAAATTCCGTTGACAAAAAGGTAAGGGCGTAGTAAAATTAACCTCAAATTATTATAAGTCACTTCGATGATCGGGAATAGTAAGTATTAATTAGGGCTATAGAGAGCTGGGGGAGGCTGGAACCCCGGTGCCAGGATTAGTGCTGAATACACCCGAGAGAGGCAAACCCAAAGCAGGGCCTAAATTATTCTCTAGTATGCCGGCACTGTCAGTAGGCTTTGACGGATTCTTCCACCGTTAAAAGGAAGGGGGTATAAGAGGGTAAAAAAACCTTCCGTACCCTTACAGAGGGGGTTTTACGGGAATATGTATTCCAGTAAAACCAACCAGGGTGGTACCGCAGAAGCGAAGCTTTTGTCCCTTAGGGATGAGAGCTTTTTTTAGTTTATTCAAATATTTTTTAAAGGAGGAAGAGGAATGATAATTGTAATGAATCCTGATGCAAAGAAAGAGAATGTTGATGAGGTGGTTAGCAGGCTGAAGGAACTGGGATTTGGCATTCATATGTCAGAAGGTGAAAGCAGGACGGTAATTGGAGCTATAGGAGATAGGACCAGGGCCCTGTCCCTGGGATTGGAAGCCATGGAGGGGGTTGAACAGGTTGTCCCTATTTCCAAGCCTTACAAACTGGTGAGCCGGGAGTTTAAAGGAGAAAATTCGGTTATTAACTTTAACGGGGTTAAGGTAGGGGGAGAGAATGTTATAATAATGGCAGGGCCCTGTGCTGTGGAGAGCGAAGAGCAAATAATTGAAACGGCTGTTTCCGTTAAAGAATCGGGAGCTTCATTTTTAAGGGGTGGAGCTTATAAGCCCCGAACTTCTCCCTATGCCTTCCAGGGGATGGAGGAGGAAGGCTTAAAAATTATGGCCCGGGCCCGGGAGAAAACAGGACTTTTTATAGTCACCGAAGTTATTGATCCCCAGGGAGTTTCCCTGGTGGCAGAATATGCAGATGTACTCCAGGTGGGCGCCCGCAACATGCAAAACTTTAATCTTTTAAGGGAGTTAAGCCATGCCCGTAAGCCCGTTCTTTTAAAGAGAGGCCTTTCGGCAACTATTGAAGAATGGCTGATGGCTGCCGAATACATTATGTCCGGTGGTAACTATGATGTTATACTTTGTGAAAGGGGTATAAGGACCTTTGAAACCCATACCCGCAATACCCTGGATTTAAGCAGTATCCCCGTGGTAAAGCAGTTAAGCCACCTGCCTGTTATTGTTGACCCCAGCCATGGAACAGGACAGCGACAGCTGGTTCCCTCCATGTGTAAAGGGGCTGTGGCAGCAGGGGCTGACGGTTTAATGGTAGAAGTTCATCCTAACCCCGATAAAGCTTTTTGTGATGGGCCCCAGTCTTTAGATTTAAACCAGTTCAAGAATATGATAGAAGAGTTAAAGAAGGTAGCGGAAAGTGTAGGCAGATCAATTTAAACTGAATGGGAAGTCAGGGTGAGTTGAAATGGATAAAGAGCTTTTTAATAAGGCAGTTATCCTTGGGGTGGGTTTAATGGGGGGATCCCTGGGGATGGCTTTAAAAAACCGCAGGCTGGTTGGAGAAGTTACAGGGTTTTTTAGAGAAAGGGCCAAAATTGAAGAAGCCCTCCACCTGGGTGCCGTAGACACAGGCACCACCAGTCTACCCCAGGCGTTACAGGGTGCTGACCTGGTAATTGTAGGAACCCCCGTAGGGGTTATCCCTAAAATCCTGGAGGAAATGAAGTCTTACCTGGAGCCGGGCTGTATTGTAACGGACCTGGGTAGCACCAAAGAGGAGGTGACTGCCAGGGCAGAGGAAATTCTCCCCCCGGAAGTATTTTTTGTAGGAGGACACCCCATGACAGGTTCAGAAGAATGGGGGGTGAAAGGGGCCAATCCCTACCTCCTGGAAAATGCCATATATGTTTTAACGGCGACTCCCCAAACTGATTCCAGGGCTGTGCAGGCTTTAAAAATGATGGTAGAAGAAGTCGGTTCCCAAAACCTTATAATGGATCCCCAGGAGCATGATCTCCTGGTGGCGGCAGTTAGCCACCTCCCCCATTTGTCGGCGGTAACCCTGGTAAACACCATTTCTGAAACGGGAGCTGACCTGGATAAAGCTCTTTTCCTGGCGGCAGGAGGCTTTAAAGATACTACCCGGATAGCCATGGGAAATCCCCTTATGTGGAGGGATATCTGTCTTTCTAACAGGGAAATGATTCTTAAATGCCTTAAAATTTTCAAAGAACAGATTGAAAAAATGGAAAAACATATCGAGTATCGCCAGGAAGAGGAAATAGAAAGGGAGCTGGAAAAGGCCAGGGATCTAAGGAAAAACATACCTGAAAGGGTCAAAGGCCTTCTTCCCGGCATCTATGATCTGGTGGTTTTGGTGGGGGATGTTCCTGGAGTTATAGGTAAAATAGCTACTATTTTTGGAAACGCAGGAATAAATATAAAAGACATCGAGATTTTAAAAAGCAGGGAAGAGGGAGGTTCAATCAGGTTTAGTTTTTCAACTTTAGAGGACCGGAACAGGGCTCATAAGCTTTTGGATAAAGAAAAGTTCCAGGTCACGTTGAGGTAGGTAAGCTGACAGGATTGGCCAGGCAGTAAGAAAGGAGCAAAAGATGGAATTATCTGTAAAGCCCAAAGATAGTATTAAAGGTGAAATTAAGGTGCCCGGGGATAAATCTATTTCCCATCGGGCAGTAATATTTGGTGCCTTAGCCCGGGGAGTAACTAAGGTCCACGGTTTTTTACCTGGTGAGGATACCTGGCGCACCGTGGAGTGCTTTCGCAAAATGGGAATCGATATTCAAAGGGAGCAGGACCTGGTAGTTATAGAAGGAAAGGGCCTGAAAGGGCTGCAGGAACCGGAAGATGTACTGGATGCGGGCAATTCCGGAACCACCGCCCGGCTCCTAATGGGTCTGCTGGCAGGAAACCCCTTTTACAGTGTTATAACGGGGGACCTTTCCTTGAAGAAAAGGCCCATGGATCGGGTTGTAGAACCCTTAAAGAAAATGGGGGCGGTTGTATACGGCAGGCAGGGGGCGAACCTTTTGCCCCTGACGGTGATGGGGGGAAACCTTAAGGGAATAGATTACCTTTCTCCTGTAGCCAGTGCCCAGGTAAAATCGGCCCTTCTTCTGGCGGGTCTTTATGCCCAGGGGACTACTGCCGTGACAGAACCTTATCTATCAAGGGATCATACCGAAAGAATGATGAAGCATTTTGGTATAAATATTAAAAAGGGGGAGAATCGAGTCGAAGTAGAGGGTTTCCCAGAGATTGAGGGGAAAAAGATAGAGGTGCCCGGGGATTTTTCCTCGGCAGCCTACTTTATGGTTGCTGCTTCCCTTTTGCCCGGTTCTTCCTTGCGAATTTTAAAAGTGGGGGTCAACCCTACCCGTACGGGGCTTCTGGAGGTTCTAAAAGAGATGGGGGCCAATATAACCCTGGAAAAGGAAAGAATAGAGAACGAAGAACCGGTAGCAGACATAAAGATTGGGTATGCTCCTTTGAAGGGTGTAGAAATAAAGGGAGACGTGATACCACGCTTGATTGATGAAATACCGGTGCTGGCCGTGGCAGCCTCCCTGGCGGAAGGAGAAACGGTAATAAGGGAAGCTTCCGAATTAAGGGTAAAGGAAAGTGATCGCATTGATACCATGGAGAAGGAATTAAAAAAAATGGGGGCTAAAATAAGGGGCTTACCTGACGGGCTGGTAATTGAAGGAACCGGGGAGCTAAAGGGGGCTGTATGTGAAAGCCATGGAGATCACCGTATAGCCATGGCGGCAGCGGTGGCAGGATTGGCCGCCCGGGGAGAAACTATAATAAAGGGAAGCGACTGTATTAACATATCCTTCCCCGAGTTTCCTAAAACATTAAAATCTTTATAAGGGAAATAACACCCCTATAGAAGGATTTTGTAATATAATGACGAATAGGTAACTTATGCTCCTGTAAGGAGGTAAGGTCGGTGATTAAACCTGTTAACCTGGCAAAGTTATTTGTTCCCGTTTTGCTTCTAGTCATAATATCATATGCTTTATTAGCCGGAGGAGGAGAATTAACAGGCTTCAGGGAATGGTTTGGACAGGGGAAGGAAGAAGCAGTGGATAATTCCTTCAACTTATCTGATTCTGCCTTTGATTATGCCGGGGAGAAGGAAGTAAAGGAGAATTCCATGGGTATTTTCCTGGAAGAAGAAAGTTATTTTCCCGCCAGGATAGGAGAAATGACTTTAGCCAAGGCTTTGGAGGGAGAAGAGGCTTTAAAAA
>SKLX01000144.1 GCA_007121375.1 Bacillota bacterium
ATTAGAGGGACTCTCCCGGGCAAAAAAAGCTATTATGGAAAAAGAGTATGACATGGTAATCTTAGATGAAATCAATGTAGCCCTTGATTACGGATTGATTCCTCTGGAAGAAGTTTCAAAAATGATTAAAGAGCGTCCCTTGCAGGTTGAGCTGGTTCTGACAGGGCGAAATGTACCTGAAGAAATTGAAGAACTGGCAGATCTCATTAGTGAGGTAAAGATGGTTAAGCATCCTTTTGCTAAAGGAATTAAAGCCCGGAGAGGTATAGAGTTTTAACCGGCAAATAAAATTTGCTGGTTCTTATAATAATCTCCTGAATATTTCCCCTTCTTAACAATTGTCAGAATTGCAATGTAATTCAGAATATTGTATAATATAAGTGAAAGATAGAAGAAAGTTGAATAAATCCTGCCGTGCTCGCAAAGGTATATTGGCTCTGAGGAACACCAAAGACATTGGGAATCTGGCTTTGGGCGTGGCGCAAATGCCCCGGAAGGGGACTTGTAAAGCGTCCAAGAGGATACCCACCTGAGGAATAGTTTCAGGGCGATAAACCTGGCGGCGCGGCGGGGTTTTTTTATTTGTTGAGAAAAAACACTCCCGGGGATGGGAGTGCTGCTTGTTATTTGTACTTGATAATTTAGAGATATTCAATTAAGTTAAAATGGTCGGAGCGACAGGATTTGAACCTGCGACCTCCTGCTCCCGAAGCAGGCGCGCTACCAAACTGCGCTACGCCCCGACAAACCCATTATAACTTAACAAAAAGAGGGTGTAAAGTAACTGAAAAAAAATATTCATCAAAGAGGAATAGTAATTATTAAAAACATGATTAAAAACAAGGATTTTATTGATAAATGCATAAATATATAAGAGGAGATGAATTAATGAGCTCCAGGTCAGGTAAGGAAAATGGAGGCAAAAGGAAGACCCATCCTAAAAAATTGCGACAAAAATAGCAACTTTCCAGGATAAAAGGTAAAAGAATTGCTTAATCTGTAGAAAATTGTCCATATAGGGGATATGTCACCTCTGTTCATTATAAAGATATTATATGTTAAATATACTGTTTTTGCATAACAAAT
Organism: Bacillota bacterium; assembly: GCA_007121375.1. GTDB lineage: Bacteria > Bacillota > Dethiobacteria > SKNC01 > SKNC01 > SKLX01. The sequence goes on from SKLX01000144.1 coordinate 1,087, forward strand.
CCTTCAATTTTTTTAATGATTACTTATTTGACCCTTAACTTTATTTAAAGTACAGTGAATAATTAGGGTAATTTAATATTAGATATTTTAAATATGAGATTGGGGATGAATTATGGCCAAAATTATGGTAGAGAATTTAAGTAAAATATTTGGTAATAATCCCGATAAAGCTTTTGCACTATTAGAAGAGGGGTATACCAAAGACGAAGTGATGGAAAAGACGGGACAAGCAGTAGGGGTTTATAACGCAAGTTTTACAGTGGATAAGGGGGAAATTTTTGTTATAATGGGCCTTTCCGGCAGCGGAAAGTCTACTGTTATTCGCTGCCTGAACCGGCTTATTGATCCCACCAGGGGGAAGATTGTTATTGGAGACCAGGAGGTTTCCGCCATGGATGCCGATGAATTGCGGGAATTTCGCCGCCACAAACAGTCCATGGTCTTTCAACGCTTTGCCCTCTTTCCCCACCGGACCGTAGTAGAAAATGCCGCTTTCGGCCTGGAAATACAGGGATCGAGCAAGGAAGAACGAGAAAAAAAGGCCCAGGACGCCCTGGAGCTGGTGGGCCTTAAAGGATGGGGAAGCCGTTATCCTGACCAGCTTAGTGGGGGTATGCAGCAGAGGGTAGGCTTGGCCCGCTGCCTTGCTGTAGACCCGGAGATCCTTTTTATGGATGAAGCTTTCAGTGCCCTTGACCCGTTGATCAGGAGGGAGATGCAGGACGAACTTTTGGCCCTTCAGGAAAAGGTAGGAAAGACCATCGTATTTATTACCCATGATTTGGATGAAGCCCTTAAGCTGGGGGACCGGGTAGCTATTATGAAAGATGGTGTAATTGTCCAGTTAGATACCCCGGAAAATATATTGACAAGGCCTGCTAATGATTATGTGGCCAAGTTTGTGGAGGATGTAGACCTTTCAAAGGTTCTTACGGCGGAAGGTGTGATGCAAAGTCCTCGAGTAGTGGCTTATCCTAAGGATGGCCCCCGGGTAGCCTTAAGAAAAATGAAAGAAGCGGGCATTTCTGGTATTTTTGTCATTAATCGTCAAGGACAGCTAATGGGTTATGTAAATGCTGTAGACGCTAAAAATGCGGCTGAAAAGGAAGAACCCGATATTTCCAATATTATAGAAAAAGATATACCTACGGTTATACCTGACACTACCATAAATGAGCTCTTTGAAACAGCTGCTAATGCCTCCACGCCTTATGCTGTAATAGATGAGGATAAGATATTAAAAGGAATTATTGTAAGAGGTTCATTACTGGCTGGTTTGGTAAAGGAGGCAAGCAAAGATGAGTGATATTTTTATGAATCCTATTGAGTATCTGCCCCGCTTACCTCTGGGAGAATGGGTAGATAGTTTTATTGACTGGTTACTTTTTCATATAGGAACTGTAACTCGTTTTATATCAAATTTTTTAGAAGGCATTATGGGAGGGATAACGGATGCTCTTATGTGGTTTCCTCCCTTTATCCTGATCCTTTTAATTTCTCTAATAGCGTGGCGTTTCAGTAACCGTGGTGTAGCAATATTTACTTTTTTAGGACTTACCCTGATATATAACATGCAGCTGTGGCTGCCAGCCCTTTCAACTATTACTATGATACTGATAGCAGTAACCATTTCCATATGTATAGGCTTACCGGTAGGGATCATATCCACCCGAAGCCCAATTTTTCACCGGATTGTATGGCCTATTCTGGACTTTATGCAGACCATGCCCGCCTTTGTTTATCTGATTCCAGCTGTTTTCTTTTTCAGGTTGGGTGTGGTGTCAGCCATGATAGCCACGGTGGTGTTTTCAACCCCTCCTGTAATACGTTTGACGGGGCTGGGCATCAGGCAGGTTTCCGAGGAAGTGGTAGAGGCTTCCCAGGCTTTTGGATCTACCGACTGGCAGCTCCTTACCAAGGTCCAGTTACCCCTGGCTATGCCAACCATTATGGCGGGGGTGAACCAGTGTATTATGCTGGCTCTTTCCATGGTGGTTATTGCGGCCATGATTGGAGCGGGTGGACTGGGTGGCCACGTATACGGAGCCATTCAGCGCCTGAATATTGGATTAGGGTTTGAAAGTGGTTTAGCCGTGGTGATACTGGCTATTATTCTTGACCGCATCACCCAGAGCAGCAAGGAAAGAGAAGAAGAATAATAGTCAATTATCATATATTAATAATAAGAGGAGGGTTTTAAATGATTAAGAAGAAGTTATTTTTCACAGCAGTGCTTATCCTGGTTGCGGCAATGGCCTTTTCCATGGTAGGCTGTGAACCGGCAGATGATGAGGATGTAGACGTAGCAGAATCAGTAGAAATTCTATTTGTGGAGTGGGACTGCGCAACGGCCAGCACCTATGTAGCTAAAGCAGTACTGGAGGACATGGGTTATGAAGTAGAGGTTACACCCGTAGCTGCTGCCATGATGTGGTCAGGCCTTGCCACGGGGGATGGTGACTTCATCAACTGCGCCTGGCTGCCCGGCACCCATGCTGAATACTTTGATGAGTATGGCGATGATGTGGTGGAAATTTCTACCCACTATGAAGGTGCACGGATTGGGTTAGTAGTGCCAGAGTACATGGATATTACCTCTATTGATGAAGTAGATGACTATGTCAGCGACATTACCGGTATTGACCCCGGTGCTGGAATTATGAGCACTACCGAAGAGGCTATTGAAATCTACGGTTTGGCAGCTGGCTTAATTGAAGGAAGCGATGCGGCCATGACCGCTGAATTGTCTACGGCCATTGCCAATGAAGAAGACATTGTGGTTACCGGCTGGGCTCCCCACTGGAAGTTCGCCGAATGGGACCTGAAGTTCCTGGAGGATCCTGAAAATGCCTTTGGTGGTGAAGAGTATATAGCTAATATCGGCCGTGTAGGATTGCAAGAAGATTTACCAGAAGTTTATGAATTCCTGGAGAACTTCTCCTGGGGAGATGATGAAATAGGTGCAGTGATGGAAATGAATGCGGAAGATCCTGATTATGAAGGTAATGCCCGCACCTGGGTAGAGAATAACCAGGATATTGTTGAAAACTGGATTCCCTAAGTTTGTAAAAGTAAATATTGTGCGGTAATTATAGTGCAATATCTGAGGAGGAACTGCCCCTGGCGTTCCTCCTTTTTATATGGGACCAGGAGGGAACCAGGGATTTACCTGCTACACTCAGGGATTTATCCCTTCTTGACAGGAAAAGGCCCTCATGTTACTATTAAAGTGTTTTAAAGTAAATTGTTTTAAAATAAATAAGGTATACTCTTATCCAGAGCGGTGGAGGGACTGGCCCTGCGAAACCCGGCAACCGGCCTCAACTAAGGGCACGGTGCTAATTCCAGCAGAGAGAAAGCTTCTGGAAGATGAGAGATCGTAATATCTCTATAACCATAATCCTTCCGTTCCTTTCGGAGGGGTTTTTTTATAAGTATTCATGTGGAGTAGAGGAGAAATTATAAGGAGGGGATTTTTTGAAGGTAAGCAAAACTTATGAGGAAATTAATGAAAAAATCAGTAAAGGCGATGCTGTGGTGGTCACTGCAGAAGAAGTGATTACCCTGGTAGAAGAAAAGGGGTTAGAGCAAACCGCCCGGGAGGTAGATGTGGTTACCACGGGGACATTTGGCCCCATGTGTTCTTCAGGGGTTTTTTTAAATGTAGGCCATTCGACTCCACGTATGCGCATGTCAAAGGTTTATCTTAACGGGGTGAACGCTTATGCAGGTATAGCAGCTGTAGATGTTTACTTGGGAGCTACAGAAATACCTGAAGCAGATCCAGCAAACCAACATTATCCCGGGGAATTCAATTACGGTGGGGCACATGTTATTGAGGACCTGGTGGCTGGTAAGGAAGTACGCATGGAGGCGTATAGTTACGGAACGGACTGTTATCCCCGTAAAAAACTGGAAACCCTTATAAAGCTGGAAGATATGAATGAGGCCTTCATGTTTAATCCCCGTAATGCCTACCAGAATTACAATGTGGGGGTAAACCTGTCTGACAGGCCCATTTATACCTATATGGGTATCCTGAAACCCAACCTGGGTAATGCCAACTACAGTACTTCAGGTCAGCTCAGCCCCCTGTTAAATGATCCCCTTTATAAGGCAACAGGTATCGGTACCAGGATATTTTTGGGGGGTGGCACGGGTTATGTTTCCTGGTACGGAACCCAGCATAATCCCTGTGCTAACCGAACGGACAAGGAGGTCCCCAGGGCTCCTTCTGCTACCCTTTCCCTAACGGGTGATTTAAAGGGTATGGATCCCAAATGGGTTAGGGGAGTGAGCTACCTGGGATATGGTGTTTCCCTGATGATTGGGGTGGGAGTGCCCATACCTATTCTAAATGAAGAAATGCTTCGATCTGCAGCCATAAAGGACGAAGAAATATATACCCAAATCATAGATTACAGTGAGGGATTTCCCTTTGGAAAGGGAGGAAGCCTGGGAGAAGTGGATTATGCCCAGCTAAAGTCGGGTAAAATTATTATTCAGGATAAAGAAGTGCCTACGGCTCCCCTGTCCAGTTATCCAAAAGCCAAGGAGATTGCGAAAATATTAAAATCCTGGATCCAGAAGGGTGAATTTTTACTGACGGAACCTGTAGCTTCCATACCTTCTGTGGATTCGGGCAAAAAAATGAAACCTTTAAAAATTAGATGCATTGAGGAGAAAGAAGAGTTTGATGGCTAAGCATAAGATCGTATTATTGTTTCCTGCTGCTGTAGTTGAACAGCCTTTTCTATATCACCTGGTTAAGGATTATAACCTTTTTGTTAATATTATCAGGGCTAACATTAATCCTCGTAAGGAAGGCCGGCTGGTTATGGAACTGGCCGGGGAACAGGAAGATTATGATGCAGGAATTAATTTTCTGGAGTCCCGAGGGGTTACTGTAATGCCCTTTGAGCAGCAAGTAAAGTGGAACGAAGACAGGTGCACCCAATGTGGAGCCTGCACCGTAATATGCCCCACTGATGCTTTGAAAATGATCAGGCCGGAGATGATTGTAGAATTTGATGAAAGTAAGTGCATTGTTTGTGAGCACTGTTTTAAGGCCTGTCCTGCCCGGGCTATAGTTGCCCATTATTAGTATTCTAAACTAAATTTCAGGGGAGAATTCTCCATGTCATACGATATAAGGTTCTACCGCCACCAGAAAAAGGATAAAGACTTGAGTTCCTTTACTGCAGTTGTGAAAGATACGGACCTGTGGGTCGGGGTAGATTCAAAGAGCTACCGCCCGGAATTTAAAACTAAAGTTGAAGACCTGGTTTGGAAGGAGCGCCGGGGGCTGGAAGATTTTATAAGGAAGGAGCCGGAGTTTAAAACTTCCCTTGAGCCATATTTGGTACCTCCCGGGGCTCCTTCCCTTGCTGTTATAATGGCCCGAGCCGGGAACCAGGTGGGGGTAGGGCCCATGGCGGCTGTAGCGGCTGCCTTTGCTGAACTGGTAGGGAAAGAACTAATGAAGCTTGCAGAAGAGGTAATCGTAGAAAACGGGGGGGATCTATTTTTGAAGATAAAAAAGAAAAGGAAAATATCTGTTTATGCGGGGGAGGATTCCCCTTTCAGCAACCGCCTGGCTCTGGAAGTAAGGCCCTCGGAAACTCCCCTGGGTATCTGCACCTCCTCTGGAATAGTGGGGCCCTCCTACAGCAAAGGTAAAGCCCACGGGGTAGTGGTAGTTTCCCCCTCTACCCCCCTGGCTGATGCGGCAGCCACCTATTTAGGTAATATGATTATGGATAAGGAAGACGTGGAAAAGGCCCTGGAAGAATCTAAAAAAATTTCAGATATTAAAGGTGTTTTGATAATCAAAGATGATAAACTGGGGGCCTGGGGGAAAATAAGGTTGACTTCTCCCTGATGGTTTTGAATATCTTGCATTTATTATTTTTTCATATTATAATGTTTATTGTAAAAGCCGGCATAGCTCAATGGTAGAGCAGCTGAATCGTAATCAGCATGTTGGGGGTTCGAGTCCTCTTGCCGGCTCCATTTAATTTTATGAATAAATTTTTTGGAGGGAATTAAATGTCTTATAAGATATCCATCCAGGTAAATGAACATAAGTTTACAGGGGAATTATATGATACGGAAACAGCCAGGAAGGTTTATGAAGCTCTTCCTTTAGAAGCTAAGGGAAACACCTGGGGAGATGAGATATATTTTGAAATTCCTGTGTCGGCAGAACTTGAAGAGGAGGCACGGGAAGTGGTTCAAAAGGGGGACCTGGGTTATTGGCCTACAGGAGAAGCTTTTTGCATCTTTTACGGACTTACCCCTGCCAGCCCTTCTGAAGATGAAATAAGGCCCGCCAGTGCTGTTAATGTAATAGGAAAGGTTTACGGTGATGTCGAGGTTTTGAAGGGAACCTCAGGTTCTATAAAAGTAAAGGTAGAAAAGGAAAATAATTGAATAAAAATCTTCCCTGACGGGTAAAATATTAACAAATATTACTGGTTAAGGGGAGGTTTGCAAGCTATGACAGTTAGTAAAGAGGTGCTGGACTCCTTAAAAAATGAAAGGGACAGACTTTTGAATCAGTTGATAGAGGGGGAGGAAGAGGGAAAGAAAAACATCCTGGAAAAAATAATTGAGATTGACGACATAATTGAGTCTTACCCTCATTAAAAGAAGAGGCAATGATTTTGGGGCACGGTATGATACCGTGCCCCAAATATTTTAATAATCAGGAAAAAATCTTGCTCCGAGTTAACTTTTCCAGGTCGTTTAGGGTGTTGCAGGGGTACATTTTTGTGTACTTCCGGAAGGTGCGGGTAGTTTTTGAAGATTCCCACTCTTCTTCTGGCAAGGTGTTTAACCAGAGAATATC
>SKLX01000174.1 GCA_007121375.1 Bacillota bacterium
AACCACAGCAGAAGCTGCAAAAGCTATATGCCAGAGAATAGGTGAGAAATGTAAAGAAACTTATATTAAAAACATACCCCTTTCCTTGGCCCTGGGCTCTGCAATCAAGAACAGCACCGAGAAGGACCTGGCAGAGACAATAACAGAAGCGGAAGAGGATATGTATAAACAAAAAATGGCAAAGAGACAACGGATAACCAGTGCTGTGTTAAATACACTGCTACAAAATTTAGAAGCAAAAAGCTTTGAAACAAAAGATCACTACTCAAGCATGCAGGATTTGGCTCAAAAAATTGGTAAGAAAATAGATCTTTCAGAATCGGAGTTAAACAGGTTAGAAAAGTTGATTAGAATGCATGATATAGGTAAAATAAATGTTTCTGAAGAGATATTAACAAAGAAAGGTTCTTTAACCGCAGAGGAATGGAAAATTATTAAGAAACATCCTGAAACAGGATACAGGATTTCCCGGGCAACGGAAGGTCTTGTTTATGTAGCCGAAGATATTTTAGCCCACCATGAGCGCTGGGACGGTTCAGGGTATCCGCAGGGGCTAAAAGAAAAGGAGATACCTTTGTTGGCCCGGATAACGGCTATTGTTGATGCTTATGAGGTAATGACCAGTGGAAGACCTTATAAAAAAGCCATGTCCCGGGAAGAAATTATTGCGGAACTAAAAAGGTGTACTGGCAGCCAGTTCGACCCGGAACTGGCAGTTGTTTTTCTGAAGATTTTAAAAGAAGAGCATTAGCTGTTTATGTTTATCGACTTTTAAAACACGAACACGGAGAAAAATTTCCGTGTTTTTTTTATTCATCCTTTAAAATATTTGTCAAAATATAGTTAAATATTTTGACTTTATCCAGGAATAAATATAAAATAATACTTGTAACAATAAAAAATTTCCATAAATAACATTTATTATACAGGGCTTTCCCGAAGGAGGTGGAAAAATGTCTTTATTCTTGGGTAAAAGAATCCGTGGTTTAAGAAGGCTTAAACGCTTCACCCAGCAGTCAATGTCAGAAAAAATAGGCATTTCCGTCAGTATGGTAAGCAATATAGAGCGGGGGAAAAAATACCCCAGCTATGATTTAATAGCCAAAATAGCAGAAACTTTGCAGGTTCCCCAGGAAGAACTTTTTGTTCTCCCGGAGTCTGAGAGTAATGAGGAAGAAGCCTTAAATATTAATTCAAACATGGGATAAGAAAGACTGGTAGCAATGAAGCTGAAAGATTTGTTCCTTAAAAACCATATATTTTTAGCCCCCATGGCCGGAATTACCAATTCTGCCTTTCGCCAGCTTGCTAAAGAATTTGGCTGTGGGCTGGTGTTCACAGAGATGGTCAATGCCCGGGGACTGGTAGAGGGGGTAAAAAATGCCTGGAAGCTTACAGAACATACTTCTCAGGAAAAGCCCCTGGGGCTGCAGATTTTTGGTTCTGACCCTTCCCTTATGGCAGAGGCGGCAGTTATAGGAGAAGAAAAAGGCTTTGACCTCATCGATATAAACATGGGGTGCCCTACTCCTAAAATTGTTAAAAACGGGGAAGGGGCAGCCCTGATGAGGAACCTTCCCCTGGCGAAGAAAATAATGTCTTCAGTAGTAAAGGCCGTAGAAATTCCGGTAACTGTAAAGATCAGGAAGGGCTGGTCCCGGGAAGAGGTGACGGCCTTGTCCCTGGCCGAAAGGGCTGAGGAGGCAGGAATTGACTTGATTACCCTTCACGGCCGCAGCCGGGAAGAGTTTTACGGGGGAGAAGCAGATTGGAGTATAATTAAAAGGGTTAAAGAAGTCGTGCAAATTCCCCTGGTAGGTAACGGAGACATAACAGGGCCCCTGGCGGCCAGAAAAATGCTGAAGGAAACGTCCTGTGACGGTATTATGATTGGACGGGGAGCCATGGGTAATCCCTGGATTTTTAAAAGGATAGATTATTATTTAAACCAGGGAGAGCTTTTACCTCCTCCCGGGGTGGAGGAGATCGTCAAAGTAGCCTTAAAACATTTAAAGCTTCTCATTGACTTAAAGGGTGAATATATTGGGGTGAGGGAGATGAGGAAAAATGCTTCCTGGTACATCAAGGGAATAAAAGGTGCCGCCCGGGTGAGAAGGCAGATAAACTCCTGTGGAACCGCCGGAGAAATGGAAGATGCTTTAAAAAGCCTTATAGAATAATAAGATGACAGCCAAAATATCAGCCCTGTTTTCAGGGTTATTTTTTTGATATGTTAAATATATTTCATTGTAAATAATAAGTTTTTATGATTGACAGGACCAGAAAAGTGGCATATACTATGATATATACTATAAGAAGAGGGCAATGCTGACGGATGTCAAGTAGTTATCAAACAAAGAAATATTTGACTGTCAGCTGATGCTCCTGGTATGCAAGGGAGGTTATTTTATGGATAAAGCAAAAATATTCGAAAATGGTAGGAGCCAGGCAGTTCGCCTGCCTAAAGAGTATCGTTTTGATGATACTGAAGTTTTTATTAAAAAGCTTAATGACGTTGTGCTTCTGATACCTAAAAATAGCTGCTGGAAAACTTTTGAATCATCCATAGATTCTTTTACTGAAGACTTTCCAATCGATAGAAAGCAGCCGGAAATACCAAAGAGAGAAGATATGTGATGAAATATATGCTTGATACAAATATTTGTATTTATATTATTAAAAATAAGCCTTTAAAAGTAATTGAAGCATTAAAAAAAGTCGAAATTGGACAAATATGTCTTTCTGTAATCACTTTGGCTGAATTAGAATATGGGGTAGAAAAAAGCCAGCAGCGGGAAAAAAACAAACTTGCCCTGACTGGCTTTTTAATTCCATTTGAGATTTTGCCTTTTCCTTTAAAAGCAGCAACAAAGTTCGGAGAAATTCGTGCTTTTCTCGAAAAAAAAGGAAAATCCGTTGGAGCATATGATTTATTAATAGGAGCCCATGCACTGTCAGAGGATGCCGTACTGGTGACAAACAATATTAAGGATTTTTCAAATATACCAAACCTTTTACTGGAAAATTGGGCCGAGTGAGGGACAGATCCCTTTTGGTGAGCCCCCTTTCCGGGATGAAATATATTTCCTTAGATGTTGTTATTTCCTTTTAAAACTGCTATTATCATGGGGTAAGGAATCTAATTCTATATACATAAGAGATAGGAGAAGTTCCATGAAGCATGTAGTAAGCGTCAGCCTGGGGTCATCTAAAAGAAATCACCTGGTAGAAATAGATGTTTTGGGAGAGAATTTTATAATTGAACGCCGGGGGACAGACGGAGATATGGAGGCCATGATCAGGATGATCAGGGACCTGGATGGAAAGGTGGATGCCTTTGGACTGGGAGGCATGGATCTTTATATTTTTGCCGGAACCCGGCGATATATACTCCGGGATGCCATGAAGGTTGCTTCGGCAGCCCGGATTACTCCCCTGGTAGATGGATCGGGGTTAAAAAATACCCTGGAACGAAGGGTAATTAATTACTTGAGGGAAAACACGGATCTTTTATCTTCCCGGGAAAAGGTCCTTATGGTTTGCGCCATGGATCGCTTTGGGATGGCCCAGGCCCTGGTAGAATCGGGCTGTCAGCTGATTTTGGGAGATTTTATTTTTGTTCTGGGACTCCCCCTACCCCTTAACAGCTTAAAAAGCCTGGAAACTCTAGCCCGGCTGGCGGTCCCCATCGTAAGGAATTTCCCCTTTAAATATCTTTATCCCACCGGTGCAAAACAGGAAGAGACCACTCCCAGGCACGGGAAGTATTTTCATGGGGCAGATATAATAGCAGGAGATTTCCACTTCATCCGCCGCTATATGCCCCAACGCCTGGAGGGGAAAAGCATTATAACCAATACTGTTACCAGTGATGATGTGGAGCTTTTAAAGGAAAGGGGAGTTAAATACCTGGTTACTACTACCCCGGAACTTAAGGGCAGGTCCTTTGGAACTAATGTTATGGAGGCCATGCTGGTTGCTGCATCGGGGAAAAAAGAAGAATTAACCAGCGATGAATATAACTCCCTCCTGTCCAAAATAAATTTTAAGCCCCGGGTAGAACTGCTTAATAAATAGAAGGGAAGGTTTTGTTTTGGGTAAATTTGCTTTTATTATACACCCCATAGAACTGGAGGATATTTTCAGGAAATTTGGGTTTTTGCGCTTTTTCCCTAAAAGGATAGTGGAGACATTGATTAAAAAGATGTCTCCCTCTAAGGTTTCGGATATAACGGGGATTAAATCTCCCTATGGAGAAACGGAAGGATGGTTCGTGTCCTGCCCCCTTACCTCCAGGCAAATGGTGGAACTACCCCTGGATTATGTTTTAAATAAAATAATAAAGGCGGGTAAAGTTTGTGAGGAACTGGGAGCAGATATTATAGGCCTGGGGGCCATGACCTCCGTTGTGGGTGATGCAGGAATTACCATAGCTGAAAATCTGGAGGCAGCGGTAACTACCGGTAACAGCTACACCGTGGCTACAGCCCTAGAGGGGACTAAAAAGGCTGCCCACCTTATGGATATAGACCTGGAAAGGGCGGAGGTACTGGTGGTGGGTGCCACTGGTTCCATCGGCAGTGCTGCAGCCCGGATTTTAGCAAGGGAATGTAAATACCTTACCCTTTTGGCCCGGGATGAAAGAAAACTGGATTACCTGTCCCGTCAAATAATGAAAGAAACCGGCCTGGCCGTCAGGAGTACTTCTAATATAAAAAGGGCCTTGCCTTCTGCCGATATAATTATTGCCGTTACCGGTTCTGCAGAGGCAGTTATTAAAGGGGAAGACTTGAAGCCGGGAGCGGTGGTATGTGATGTGGCCCGTCCCCGGGACGTTTCGAAAGCGGTGGCGGAAAAAAGGAAAGATGTTTTGGTAATTGAAGGGGGAGTGGTGCAGGTTCCCGGACCTGTTAGCTTTAACTTTGATTTTGGGTTTCCCCCGGGAACCTCCTATGCCTGTATGGCAGAGACCATGATCCTGGCCCTGGAAGAACGGTATGAGAATTTTTCTCTGGGAAGGGATATCAGGGTTTCCCAGATAGATACTATTTCCCGGCTGGCTGAAAAACACAACTTTAAACTGGCAGGTTTCAGGAGTTTTGAAAGGGCTATCAGCGAGGAAGAAATTCTGGCGGTTAAAGAAGGGGCTAAGGAAAAGGTTGCCCAGGGTTCCCGGGTTTAAAGAATAAATTTTAAGTTCTCTTAATTTGACAAAAAAAATCATCTATTCTATAATATTAGAAAAAATTAGAAGAACTTTATTTTTCAGGAGGTTATAAAATATTTCTCCTGAGCAACAATAGATAAAGATTGTAAGGAGTGTCAAGGAAATTCTTGGCACTATATTTATATGCTGCTCAAAGGATTGAGAAGTTCAGCAGAATAAATATTAATTGAAAACATATAATGGGTTTTAGAAGGCTTAACGGGTAGATTAAAATATATAAAAGTTAAAGGAGAATTGGAGATGGCTAGCAAAGAAGTTATTCTCACCCAGGACGGGTTAGAAAAGCTGGAAAAAGAGCTGGAGTATTTAAAGTCGGTGAAAAGGAAAGAAGTTGCTTCCCGCATCAAGGTTGCTATTAATTTTGGGGATATCAGCGAAAATTCCGAGTATGAAAATGCAAAAAATGAACAGGCTTTTATTGAGGGTAGAATAATCACCCTGGAAAAAATGCTTCGCAACGCCAGGCTTATCGATGAAGGAGAAATTGAAACCGGGGTGGTTAGCGTGGGTTCCCGGGTTACCCTGAGGGACCTGGAATATGAAGAAGATTTTGATTACACCATCGTAGGGTCGGCAGAAGCTAATCCCGGGGAGAACAAAATATCCAATGAGTCTCCTGTGGGAAGTGCTATCCTGGGGAAACCCGTAGGGGATGTCGTAGAGGTTAATGTGCCTGCTGGAGTTATAAAATATAAAATCATGAATATAGAAAAGAATAATAAATCATAAAATAGATTGGTTGAGGGAATGCAGCCTGGCTTATAATTATAATGAGGTAAAGGTTTAATTATATGTGTATTTTTTACCCTGCAGGATAAGGCCTGCAGGGAATTTGTTTTTTACCCTTAACCAAAATCAGCTTTTATCTGTTATAATAATCAAAGTATGTATATAATAATCAACGTACTGGAGGTTTTTATATGAGTGAAGAAAGCATCCACGAATTAATTCAAAGAAGACATGAAAAACTGGAAGAATTTCGCCAGAGGGGAGTGGAACCCTACGGGGAAAAGTACCAGGTTAGCCACCGGGCTCAGGAAATTACCGAAAATTTTGAGGAAGTGGAAGGAAAGGAAGTCAAAGTTTCTGGTAGGATTATGACCATGCGCCGGCACGGCAAGGCTGGTTTTGCCAATCTCCAGGATGAATCAGGACAGATTCAAATTTATGCCCGCCTGGATGACCTGGGGGAAGAAAGCTTCGAATGTTACAAACTCCTGGATATAGGAGATATAATTGGGGTAAGGGGAAAGGTATTTAAAACCAGGAAGGGAGAAATAACCGTTTCTACTGAGGATTTTAACCTCCTGGCCAAGTCCCTGAGGCCCTTGCCGGAAAAATGGCACGGGTTAAGGGATATAGAACTTCGCTACCGGCAGAGGTACCTGGACCTTATTATGAACCCGGAAGTAAAAGAAGTTTTTATTCTGAGAAGCAGAATCATTCAGGCTATGAGGAATTATCTCAATGAAAAAGGTTACCTGGAAGTAGAAACTCCCATGATGCATGGAGTAACGGGTGGAGCTAATGCCCGTCCTTTTAAGACCTACCATAATGCCCTGGACATGGACCTTTACTTGAGGATTGCTACGGAACTTCACCTTAAAAGGCTCCTGGTGGGGGGTTATGGAAAAATATACGAACTGGCCAAGGTTTTTAGAAATGAAGGCATATCTACCCGGCACAATCCCGAGTTCACTTCCGTAGAAGTTTATGAAGCCAATGCAGATTATTATGATATGATGGCCCTTACCGAAGATATGATTTCGGTTATCTGCCAGGATGTTTTCGGGTCCTTAAATATTACATACCAGGGCAAGGAACTGGATTTAACTCCTCCCTGGCCCCGGCTAACCATGTTAGAAGCAATTAAAAAATATGCAAACCTGGACTTTACCGGGGCAAAAAGGGATGAAGAAGCCCGGGAAGTGGTTAAGGACTTAAAGTTGAATATAGATAAGAATACTACCCGGGGAGAAATTATAAACCTGGTTTTTGAAGAATACGTGGAAAAGCACCTGGATCAGCCCGTGTTTATCCTGGATTATCCCATTGAAGTATCACCCTTGGCCAAGAGCAAAAAAGATGATCCGGCCTTTACTTACCGTTTTGAAGCTTTTCTTGCCTCCAGTGAGATTGCCAATGCTTTCACGGAGCTTAATGACCCCCTGGACCAGAAGGAAAGGTTTTTAAAGCAGGCTGAGAAAAGGGCAGCCGGTGATGAGGAAGCTCATATGATGGACGATGATTTTATTGCTTCCCTGGAATACGGTATGCCTCCGGCAGGAGGCCTGGGAATAGGCATTGATAGACTTATAATGCTTTTTACCGATGCTCCCTCCATCCGGGATGTCATTCTTTTTCCCACTCTGCGGCCCAGGTAGAGGGTTTTAATATAACCTGAAGATTATTTCGGCCCTAAACTTGACACCGGGTCTAAAACATGATACTATATAGTCCGTGCCTCAAAAGAGGCGATATTAAGCCTCTGACAAATGGGGCACTGTTCTTTGAAAACTAAACAGGACTCACATGATACCTTCGGTACCCAACCGGAGGTAAAAAAACCAAGGGCTCCAGTGAAAGCTGGTGACCCTGTGGATTCCTAAAGCCCTGTAGTTTTTAATAAATTACAG
>SKLX01000084.1 GCA_007121375.1 Bacillota bacterium
GAAATACCCCTCATCAGGAAAACAAAAAGAAGGAACAACAGAAGTATATCCAGCCAGTTCAGGTAAGCCAAGGTTATTTCCCCTTTTCCAGGCTATAAAATTTTTATACCAGAACTCCTTCGCACCAAATTCTTTAGATAAGGGTCAACTTTTTCTCCCTTTAATTCCAGGGAAGATACAATTTTATAGGGGGTGGATTTAAAATTTTGTGTTTGGAAATTTCGATCCTGGAAGGTGATACGGGCACAGGCATTTTGGGGATATTGAAAAGAAAGGGGTAAAAGTTTGGCAGTCTCCTCCATTATTTTATCCAGGTCTTCCTTCTCCCGGCGAAGAAGGAGAGAGAAATTAAGAAGGCAGCTAAGCTCCTTAGTCCGCTCTTCCTTTAATTTCCTATCCGTAATGTCAGTAAATATGGTGGTAAAATATTTATTCTCCTCACCGTAAGCGGTAACCTGGTAATAACTGTTTAGGGGCTCCGAATATTGTTCAAGTTTAAGGGTTTCACCGGAAAGGGCTATCCTCCCGTAGGTTCCTATCCAGTCAAAGGAGGAGTCCTTAATACCGGGCAGTACTTCCGTTACCCGTTTACCAATAATATTTTCCCTTTTCAGTCCTGTCAAATTTTCAAAAGCTTTATTCGATTCCAGAAAAATATAATCTACAGGATTGCCTTCTTCATCAAAAACTACCTGGTGGTAAGCAAAGCCTTCAGGCAGATTCTCCACCAGCAAGCGGTACCTCTTATCCCCGGGATTCATACAGCTTCCCCCTTAGTGCGAATGAATGCGAAAACATACATTACTTCGTCAATATTTTTATAATTCCTGCATCGGCAGAATATTATAAACTACATATTTTCCCTCAGGCGACCGTACACGTTATTTATTTCTCTAACTACCATGGTAGGCTCTTTGCCTTTTTCGAACTCGACAAACTTCTTAAAGGTCTTTAAGTTTTTTCTTTTTAAAATGGTTTCTACTATATATCTTTTTTTCCCGCTGAATCCAAAAGCAACATGGGTATTAACAGAATATCCTGCCCTTCTCAGTTGGTCAGCCAGGTAAGACATCTTGGATTTATCATTAAAGTATATATCGGCTTCTAAAAGACCTAAAGCTGCCCTGTTTTCCACCAGTCCCGCCAGGTATACTCCAATGCTCTTACCCAGGGCAAAAGCAACCACATAATAAAGGCCCTGTTCTTCAGCAACAACTTTTGTAATTACCATAGCAAAAATAACAGCATCGACAAAAACAATTAAGTAGACTGGATGTAAAAACTTTTTTGATACAAAAATAGTCTTCAAGGTGCCCAGGCAATTGGCCACAGCCATTATAATTATTATTATTAACACTTCTATAAACATGATTTTCCTTCCTTTCTTGAAATATTTTTCTCTAAAACCTATGCTATAATTGATCCCTGTTTAGGGGATTAATTAATTAATCTCTCCCCAAAAAAATAAAATGCCCTCCAAATAAAAGGGAGGGCTTCTCCTGAAAAAACAGGGCAGCCCATTCATCAGGGCTGCTTAAACTCTGATTCACTTATATTTAAGATCCCCACCTTGCTCATCTGGCATTAATATCGGGGGAAATGGGATAAGATTTATACTGTGAGGACAATTATAACACATAAAAGGAATATTTGCCATGAGAAAGGAAAAATCTCCATCAAAACTACATCAACATTGTCTCAGCAAGCTTAAAAAATCTTCTTCACAAAGGACTGCAATGGAATGTCCTTTATCTATTAAGGCTTCCGCTTTGCGAAGCTTTGAACTTTTCCTGGCTCCCCTGGTCCTTTTAAGATCCTGAACACCCACCACCAGGAGGGTGGTAGCTTTGGTTACACTATCGGCCACATCACAACCCCTGGCGGCAGCTTCCCTGGCCACTTCTTCCCTGGAAAGGGAAAGGGAACCTGTAAAAACTACCTTATGACCGGAAAGAGGGCCGTGGAGGTTACCAGGCCTTTTTACTTTACCTTCATGGCCATAACCTTTTAAGGGTTTATCTGCTCTTTCCAACCAGTCATTTATATGGAGCCCCGATTCCTTTAGAGCATGTACCATTATTTTACCGGCAGCAATGGCATCCTCCAGGGCATCGTGATGGTTAAAGCTTATACCCAGGTCCCGGGCCACATTTTTTAGAGAGTATCCCCGCACCGAATATTTCTCCCAGGTTCTTCTTACTACCTTTGCCGTATCAAGCCACTTTGCATGGAAAAGCTCCAGGTCATACTTCTGGGCAGCCCTGGAAAGGGCCCTTTTATCAAAGGCCGTATGATGAAGAACTACCTGGTCCTTCAGCCTGTCCTCAACTATATGAAATATATCTTCAAAGGTAGGAGCAGCTAACACTTGATCCTGGTTAATGCCGTGAATGGAGACATTGAAGGAGCTGAAATCTTCCTGGGGATTCACCAGGGTTTTCCAGGTGTCAGATATTGAGTTATTCTCAAAGGCAGCTATGCCAACCTGACATATACTTCCACAATCTGAATTGGCCGTTTCCACGTCTACCGCCAAAAATTTCATGGGTTAAACCACTCCTAAAAAAGAAAATGAAAAAGATAAAAAAGGGGATTAAGCCACCGTTACTCCCTTATCCAGGTAAACATCCTGAATCCCATTAAGGAGTTTTACCCCCTCCTCCATGGACCTTTGGAAAGCTTTTCGGCCAGAAATCAAGCCCATGCCGCCAGCCCTTTTATTAATTACTGCCGTACGGACTACTTCTACCAGGTCATTTTCCCCCGAGGGGCCACCGGAGTTAATAAGGCCTGCACGACCCATGTAGCAGCCGGCCACCTGGTAACGGGTCATATCCACAGGATGATCGCTGGTCAATTCCTCATATACTTTTTTGTGGGTTTTGCCAAAATCTTTACCTGCAGCCTCACTGACCGCCAGGTAACCGGAGTTGATTTCCGGGAGCTTTTGCTTAATGATATCCGCTTCAATGGTTACTCCCAGGTGATTTGCCTGGGAGGTAAGATCGGCGGCACTGTGATAGTCCTTGCCCTCAATCTTGAAGGCGGGATTTCGCAGGTAACACCAGAGGACGGTAAACATGCCCATCTCGTGGGCCAGTCTGAAGGCTTCCGACACCTCCTGAATCTGTCTCCTTGATTCCTCGGATCCGAAATAAATGGTAGCGCCTATGCCTGCTGCTCCCAGATCCCAGGCCTGCTTCACATTAGCAAACATCACCTGATCATATTTATTGGGGTAAGAAAGAATTTCGTTGTGGTTTATCTTAACAATAAAGGGTATTTTATGGGCATATTTCCTGCCAACGGCTCCCAGAACCCCCAGGGTAGAAGCCACGGCATTACACCCTCCCTCCATAGCCAGCTTTACTATGTTTTCCGGGTCAAAATAGGCAGGATTAGGAGCAAAAGAGGCTCCCGCCGAGTGCTCAATCCCCTGGTCCACCGGCAGTAGGGATAAATAACCGGTGCCTCCCAGCCTGCCCTGGTTAAAGATTTGCGCCAACCCCTTCAGCACGGGAATGGGGCGATCGGTCCCCGTAAAGACCCTGTCGACGAAATTCGGTCCGGGCAAATGCAGCATTTCTGCCGGAAGGGTTTCACATTTATGCTCCAGCAGGTATTCTGCTTCAGCCCCCAACAATTCCTGAATATTAATCATAAAAAACACCTCCCAGTTTCATTAAAAGAAAAACTAAATGTCATATATTATTAATTCTTCTTATATATTGCAATTTCCTTGTTTTTTAATATATAGTTTCTTTACCTGTCATTAATTCCTCAAAAACAAAAAAGGGACGGATCCATAAATAAGGACTCCGTCCACTTCATATTTAGTAGAAGGGGAATAAATTATTTTTAAATAGTTTAACTCTCCTACTATCTTTAAGCTTAACCATTAATTCTCTCTTCTTCCTTTATTTCCTTACATTCTTTACATACGGCCAGGGGAATCATTCTTATATGGTATCTCTTTTTTTCTCCTTCTTCCCCTTTTAAAAAGGCCTCTTCCACAAAAAATTCTTCTCCCTTAATAACTTTTCCACAAAGATCGCATTCTATATTTTTAGTCTTATTATTCATATTTGTCTCCCCCTCTTGCCAATATTCCCCTTCCCATATATTATAACATAATCTTATAATCTAGTCAGAGATAAAGATAGAGGAAAAGACTAAGATCTTTTAATAACTTTATTAAGATTTTATTTTATCCTACACCGGGCAGGAAAATTCACACTTCCGGCAGTGCTTTATAAGGTAGATCATTTGTCCCGTCGTTTTATGAAAGGCTTTTACATCACCTTCCCTTGCCCTTTCCTTGTCTCTATCTATCTCCTTTATACATTTCAAGCGATCATAAGTACCCCTTCTGCCGGGAAGTTTATCCTGGCCTATTTCCTCTGAAATGTAGATAATCTCGTCAAAGGCACGCCGTGGGCAACTTTTCAAGCAGTATCCTTCACAAAAAGAGCAGGGGTCATAGGCAAGGGGGCCTGTAGAAACCAGTTCCACGTTAACTACCAGGCCACGGAGTCTTACCCTGGATCCGTATTCAGGAGTTATTAAGAGGTTATTTAAACCTATGGTGCCCAACCCCGCCATAACCGCTGCATCCTTTAAATAAATCCCCCCCCTTTCAATAAAATAGGGGGCATGATAAGTTTCCAATCCTTCGTAGTTTTTCTTGAGCCATTTAATAAGATTATTAACTATAGCCACAAGCTTCTGGTTTCCCGGAGTTGAGTACCGGTCATAGCGCCAGTCCAGCTCCGGTTCCTCTTCGGGATGGGAAATAGCCACTACAATAACGCTTCTACCCTCTTCGGGCAGGTAAGCTTTCCCTGCTTCAAAGCTATCTTCTTCTTTTAACACTTCCATCTGAGGTAATTCAAGCTCTGCTTTGGCAGAAGGACATTCCTTTACTTCCTGGAAGCTGGCTATCCCGGCTGCATCCGCCCCAAGCTCCCTTGCTTTTTTTAATACGGCTGATGATAATTTTTGCCTATCAATTGCCTTCATAGAAGTACCCCCAGTAATCTCATTTTATATACTTCCTTTTGTAGATATTACCAGCCAACTTGCTTTTTGGCAATTTCCCCGGCAACAGGAATTTCGAAGGTTTCATTTTTATAAGCCTTTATCATCAATGTGATCCATAAAGCCAGGGAAGCTACATTAATTAAAAAAATAAAAAGTCCAAATATACCCGTTATAGCTCCTATTATTAATTCTTCTCCCGTTATACCCCAGGCAATGGAAATGACTATACCTTGAAACACAGTGATGAGAACATAAAGAATATTTAAAGTGCCAAATACAAATATAGATTGGAGAGCATGAAATCTTATATATTTATTTTCCTTTTCCAGGAATAAAAAAATTAGACCCGTTAACCATCCAAATAGATAGGACAAAAATCCTCCAATGTTAGGTTCCAGTCCTGTGCTGCTTTTATTTTGATTCATTCTATCCCTTCTTTTCTGAAAATATTTTAATTCATACCCCCTGGAGTTTTTTGATTATGAGCTTTCCCTTTCCTTTTCTTCTACCAGTTCAGGGGGTGAAAGCTTAATAACTGCATTATATTCAGGGGGACATGCTATCAAGCAGCTGTTACATTTAACACATTTTTCCTGGTCTATAGCCTTAAGGCCATCATCTCTGGTATAGATAGCTTCAGCAGGACAGGGGGCCAAACAGGCGCTGCAAAGCTTACTGCATTTTTCTGGCAATATATAAAAGGCAATGAGGTCTTTGCACATTAAAGCAGGGCAGCGCCCTTCTTCAATATGGGCTTTATATTCCTCCTCAAAGTATCTAAGGGTTGTTAAAACCGGGTTAGGAGCTGTCTTTCCTAATCCACATAAAGACCCCTTTATTACATCTTCAGCCAGGTCCTGGAGAATTTTAAGGGAATTAAAGTCCCCCTCACCCCTGGTTACCTTCTCCAAAATATTCATCATATGTTTTGTTCCCAGGCGACAAAAAGTACATTTCCCGCAGGATTCCTTTTGGGTAAAATCCAAAAAATAGCGGGCGAACTCTACCATACAGTCATCTTCGTCCAGAACAACCACACCACCTGACCCCAAAATGGCACCTGCCTCCTGTAAAGAATCAAAGTCAATAGGTTTGTCCAGGACAGATTCAGGCAAGCAACCCCCTGAAGGGCCTCCTATTTGGACAACTTTAAATTTCTTTTCATGGGGTATTCCTCCTCCCACATCATAAATCAGGTTTTCCAGGGAAGTCCCCATGGGTACTTCAACCAATCCTGTATTATTAATTTTTCCTGCCAGGGCAAATACTGCTGTACCAGGACTTTCCTCCGTTCCAATGCTCTTAAACCATTTGGAGCCATTCCTAACAATATGGGGAACGTAAGAAAGGGTTTTTACGTTATTTATGATGGTGGGTTTTTGACGAAAGCCCCGGGTAGCAGGAAAAGGTGGCCGAGGGTTGGGGGTTCCTAATTTACCTTCCATGGAATTAATTAGGGCTGTTTCTTCACCACAAACAAAGGCTCCTGAACTTTCAAAGACTTGCAGGTCAAAACTGAAGTCACTTCCCAAAATATTATCCCCTAATAAACCCTTATCCCGGGCCTGTTTAATAGCTATTTTAGTATTTTCCACGGCTAAGGGATATTCGTTACGAATATAGATATAACCCTGGGAGGCCCCACAGGCATACCCGGCAATTATGCAACCCTCCATAACCTGGTGAGGATTTGATTCCATTATACTGCGATCCATAAAAGCCCCGGGGTCTCCTTCCTCAGCATTACAAATAATATATTTATTATCTTCCCCCTGGTTATAACAGATTTCCCACTTTGTCCCCGTGGGAAAACCTGCGCCTCCCCGTCCTCGAAGCCGGGAATCTTTAATTATCTCTAATACTTCTTGGGGCTCCATTCCCAGGGTTTTTAAAAGACCTTCATAACCATCCTTAAAAATATAATGGTCTATATCCTTTGGGTCAATAAACCCGCATTGACCCAGGATAATTTTTCTTTCATAAATGCCCCGGGGGAAATCTTCTATAGTAGGAAAATAATAATTGGGCTCAAAGGCTAAGAGGGCATAATCAAAACAGGGATCCTCCTGGATTAAAAATTCTTCCACCAAAAGATTTACCATGCCTTCATCCACATATCCATAAGCCAGGGGAATAAAATCTGGCTTTGATATTATTACCAGGGGCTCAGGATAACAGTGGCCCATACATCCTACCTCTATCACCTGGGCGTCAAGTCCTTTTTCCTCTATATTCTTGATAAAGGCATCTTTTACTTCTATAGCTCCCGTAGCCTTAGCACAAGTAGCAGTACCTACCATAACCAGGGTTTTTTCCATTAAGGCATCCATTTTTTTTCTAGCCTTTATTTTTAATTCTTCATATTTTTTTAATCTAGTGGGGTAAGTACCCATTGTCCCTGATCCCCTCCCTTTTCATTTTCCCTTTAAGCATGAACTGGTCCAGGGTATAAAAGTGGATAAGTTTCATATATTCCATAACGACCCTTTCGGGCAGACTTCCCATAAGAATAACGATGATA
>SKLX01000074.1 GCA_007121375.1 Bacillota bacterium
CTGCCGTAGACCCTACCTGTTTTTCCCCGGACCAGTTCAGCCACATCCGGGTTTTTCTTTTGGGGCATAATACTGCTGCCCGTACAAAAGGCATCGTCAATTTCAATAAAGTCAAACTCGGAGCTGGACCAGAGAATTAGGTCTTCGCAAAAGCGACTTAAATGCATCATTAATATTGAAGAGTTACTCAGGTATTCCAGGACAAAGTCCCTGTCGCTTACGGCATCCATGCTGTTTTCATAGATGCTGGCAAAACCCAAAAGCTCTGCTGTATACTCCCGGTCAATGGGAAAGGTGGTACCCGCCAGAGCCCCCGCCCCCAGGGGCATAATATCTGCCCTTTTATAATTATCTTTAAAACGAAGGGCATCCCGTTCCAGCATGGAAAAATAGGCCATAAGATGGTGGCTGAAAAGGATAGGCTGGGCCCTCTGTAAATGGGTATAGCCGGGCATAACAACCAGTAAATTTTTTTCAGCTAACAGGATTAAAGATTTTTGCAGACCTGCTATTAGCCTTACCGTATTGACAATTTCTCTTTTCAAATAAAGGTGCATATCCAGGGCTATCTGGTCGTTACGGCTCCGGGCTGTATGAAGCTTGCCTCCCAGGGGCCCTATTTTTTCAATAAGGCGTTTTTCTATATGCATATGAATGTCTTCCAGTTCTGCCCTAAGCTCCAGCTTTCCCTGACGGATTTCCTGCCTTATCTCTTCCAGACCCTTAATAATATCCGAAGATTCCCGGTCGGTAAGAACGCCTACCCGGGCCAGCATCTTGCAGTGGGCTATACTGCCCCTTATATCTTCTTCGGCAAGGCGAGAATCGTAAAAGACGGAGGCGGTAAATTCCTCTACTTTTTTTTCTGTGCCCTTGCTAAATCTTCCTCCCCAAAGCTTCATTATTTATCCCCCTTGCTCTTTCTTTCCAGAAGGCCCTGGACCATCAGGGGAAGGCCAAAACAATTAATAAAACCTCCTGCATCCTTCTGGTCGTAAAGTTCTCCCTTCTCAAAGGTAGCCAGGTCTTCCCGGTAGAGGGTATTCTCGGATTTTCTTCCTACCACAGTACAACTACCTTTAAAAAGTTTAACCCGGACTGTACCCGTAACCCGTTCCTGGATAGTTTCTATAAAGGAATCCAGGGCCCGGCGAAGGGTAGTAAACCACTGGCCGTAGTAAACCAGCTGAGCGTAACGGGGGGAAATTACTTCTTTAAAATGCATGGTATCCCTGTCCAGGGTTATGGATTCCAGTTCCCGGTGGGCTGTAAAAAGCACCGTGCCGCCGGGAGTTTCATAAATGCCCCTGGACTTCATCCCCACCAGCCGATTTTCCACCAGGTCAGCCCTGCCGACCCCATGTAACCCTGCCAGCTTATTAAGTTTTCTTAATAATTCCACGGGAGGATATTCTTTCCCGTTAATATTTAGGGGAATCCCTTTTTCAAAATAAATCTCCAGGTACAGGGGTTCATCGGGAGCCGATCCAGGGGAATTAGTTAATAAAAACATGTCCTCATCAGGTTCCCGGTAGGTATCCTCTAAGATTCCCCCCTCATAACTTATATGCCAGAGGTTACGGTCCATGCTGTAAGGTTTTTCTTTGGTTACCGGAATAGGTATATTATGCTTTTCCGCATAATCTATAGCTTCTTCCCGGGAGGTTATGTTCCACTCTCTCCAGGGAGCTATTACTTTTAACTCAGGATTAAGGGCTTTAGCCGTCAATTCAAAACGAACCTGGTCATTTCCCTTTCCCGTGCAGCCATGGGCAATAGCTTGCGCCCCTTCCCTTTCGGCAATCTCTACCATTCTTTTGGCAATCACGGGGCGAGCTATGGCGGTTCCCAGAAGATACTTACCTTCGTAAAGGGCACCAGCTTTTAAAGTAGGGAAAATAAAATCCCGGACAAATTCCTCCTTCAAATCTTCGATATAAATTTTTTCTGCTCCCGTACTTATAGCTTTTTCTTCCAGCCCCTCCAGCTCCTCCTCCTGCCCTACATCGGCAGCCATGGCTATAACCCGGGCGTTATAATTCTCCTTAAGCCACTTGATAATAATGGATGTATCCAGGCCTCCTGAATATGCCAGCACTACTTTCAATATATTTCCTCCTCCTTTATATTCCTGATCATCTGTTATTACCCGCTGCAGGTGATCAAAATTCCTTCTATAACTTTAAAGGTTATGCCATAACCAGGGCCAGGACCGCCTTCTGGGCATGAAGGCGGTTTTCCGCCTGGTCCCACACTACTGATCGGGGAGATTCCATTACTTCGTCAGTTATTTCTTCTCCCCGGTGGGCAGGGAGACAGTGGAGGACAACAGCTTCCTTTTTTGCTTCTTTTAACATTTCCATGGTAAGCTGGTAAGGTTGAAAAACTTTAAGCCTTTCCTCCTGCTCCCCCTCCTGGCCCATACTGGCCCAAACATCAGTATAAACCGCATCAGCACCCTCCAGGGCCTGCCTGGGATCATTGGTTACATCAACCTGACTTAGAGGATCCAGCCTGTCTTGGAGGGCCTTTTCCACCACTTCCCTTTGGGGTTCATAACCGGGAGGAGAAGCTACAACCACATGGGCCCCTGTTTTGGCACAGGCCAGCATCAGGGAATGGGCCACATTATTGCCATCCCCCAGGTATACCACCTTCAGGCCCTTTAAATCCCCTTTATATTCCCTTATGGTTTGAATATCCGCCAGGGCCTGGCAGGGGTGAAAAGAATCGGTAAGACCGTTAATCACGGGCACATCACTGTAAAAGGCCAGTTCCTCCACCTCCTGGTGGGAAAAAGTCCGTATCATTATTCCCTCCAGATAGCGAGAAAGGACCCGGGCCGTATCTTTGATAGGTTCTCCCCTTCCCATTTGCAGGTCCTGGGGATTTAAAAAGAGGGCATACCCTCCCAGCTGCCACATGGCAACCTCAAATGAAATCCTGGTCCTGGTGGAGGCTTTTTGAAAAATCATGCCTAAAGTCTTACCTTTTAAAAGATAGTGATCCTTTCCTTCTTTTCTTTCTTTCTTTAGTTTTCCCGCCAGGCTTAAAACTTCAAATATTTCCTCTGAAGTCCAATCTATTAAGGTAAGTAAGTCTTTTCCGTTCAAGGACAATACCAAATACCTCCTTTTTTAAAAAAGCTTTTTTTTTACACCAACTTTAATATTTCTTCTTCTCCTGCCCCGGGCTTAAAATCCTCGAAAAATCTTCCAGGTATTCTCCCAAAGTCTTTACGGGGAAATCCCTGCCCTCCCCGTATACCCTTTCCAGGACCTGGAGGAAGGCTTCAGCAGTGTCAGAAGCCGTAAGACAGGGTATTTTAAGCTCCACACATGCTCTTCTCATCTGGTGCCCTGTGGAGCTGAGCTTCTGTCCATAGGTTGGGGTATTTATAACCAGTTCATACTCCCCTTCCTGGATAAGGTCCAGGACATTAGGCTTTCCTTCACCAATCTTTTTAACTTCTTCTACCCCCTGAATCCCATATTCCTTCAGGCTTGCTCCGGTACCTCCCGTAGCAGCCAGGCTGAAACCCAGGCGGGCAAATCTCCTGACCAGGGGCAGAATATCCTCCTTATCCTGCTCTGCTACAGATAACAGCAGTTTTCCTTTGCCAGGGAAGGAATATCCCCCTGAAAGCATGGTTTTGTAAAGGGCGCCTATAAAAGTATCTTCCATGCCCAGGACTTCTCCCGTAGACTTCATTTCAGGCCCCAGGGAAATATCAACTTTCCCCAGTTTTTCAAAAGAAAAAACAGGAGCCTTTACAGTAATGTAGGGTGGAGTTGCTTTAAGACCCGTTCCATATCCCATGTCCTCCAGGTTAGTTCCCATCATTGCTTTCACGGCCAGCTTTACCATGGGTACCCCTGTTACTTTGCTTAATATGGGTACGGTACGGCTTGCCCGGGGATTAACCTCCAGTACATAAACCCTTCCCCGGTAAATAACAAACTGGATGTTAACCAGCCCTTTTACTTCCAAAGCCCGGGCAATTCTCCTGGTATAATTAATGAGGGTTTCTGACTGCTTATCAGTAATGTTTAGAGGAGGAAAGACAGCCATGCTGTCCCCCGAGTGAATCCCGGCCCTTTCCACATGCTCCATAATACCAGGTATTAATATATCCTCACCATCGGCTACAGCATCCACTTCTACTTCTTTCCCTAAAAGATACTGGTCAATAAAAATGGGATGACGGGGAGACACCTTGGCCGCCAGCCTCAGGTAAGTATAAAGCTGTTCCTCGTTATGGACCAGCTGCATGGCCCGTCCACCAATTACATAAGAAGGCCTTATCAAAAGGGGAAAACCCAACTTTAAAGCCACCCCCATGGCTTCTTCCATGGAGGTCACCGAAGTGCCTTCCGGCTGGGGGATCCCCAGGAACTGAAGGAGTTCCCAAAATTTCTGCCGGTCCTCCGCCAGGTCAATATTGTCTACAGAAGTGCCCATGATGGGCACCTGCCTTTCCTTTAAAAATCCCGCCAGGTTAATAGCCGTCTGTCCCCCGAATTGCACTATAACTCCTTCAGGCTTTTCCTTTTCTATAATGTTTAACACATCTTCGGGGGCCAGGGGTTCAAAATAAAGCTTGTCAGCACAGTCAAAGTCTGTACTCACCGTTTCCGGGTTATTATTAATAATAATGGCCTCTCTCCCCGCCTCCTGTATGCCCCATACAGCATGAACAGAACAGTAATCAAACTCAATTCCCTGACCTATGCGTATGGGCCCCGAACCGATAACTATAACTTTTTTCCTTTGGGAAATAACTACTTCGTCCTCTTCTTCATAGGTGGAATAATAATAAGGGGTGGCTGCTTCAAATTCACCGGCACAGGTATCTACCATTTTGTAAGTAGGTAAAATACCCCTTTCTTCTCGTATACGACGAACTTCCATCATATCAGTTCCTAAAAGATCCGCCAGGTCTTCATCACCAAAGCCCTTTCTCTTGGCTTCCTGTAAATCTTCCCGGGTAAGCTCCTTCAATCCCAGGGCCCGGAGCCTTTGAGAAATTCCCACTATGTTTTGAATTTTATACAGGAAAAAGGGATCAATCCAGGTAAGCTGATGAACCCTTTCCAGGGCCCATTCCCTTCGAAAAGCCTCCGCCACCACAAAGAGCCTTTCATCACTGGGCTTAGCCAATTCCCTTTCAATTTTTTCCTCAGGCCAGTCCATGAATTTTTTAAGAAGAAGGCCGTCAGCATTTATTTCTAACGAACGTACTGCCTTCAGGAGGGCTCCTTCAAAGGTCCGGTCAATGGACATAACTTCCCCCGTAGCCTTCATTTGGGTGCCCAGCTGCCGATCTGCGGTAACAAACTTGTCAAAGGGCCAGCGGGGAAATTTAAGCACTACATAATCAAGGCTGGGCTCAAAACAGGCGGAGGTCTTTTTAGTCACGGCATTTTCAATCTCCTCCAGGTAAAACCCGGCAGCAATCTTGGCAGCAACCTTGGCAATGGGATAACCAGTGGCCTTGGAAGCCAGGGCGCTGGAGCGGCTCACCCGGGGATTAACTTCTATAACATTATAAGTCAATTCACCGGGGTGAAGGGCAAACTGAACATTACACCCTCCTTCGATTCCCAGGGCCCGGATAATCTTCAAAGAAGCTTTCCTTAAAAGATGGTATTCCCTGTCGGTAAGGGTTAAAGCGGGAGCTGCCACCACACTATCCCCCGTATGTATGCCAATAGGATCAATGTTTTCCATGCTGCACACGGTAATACAGGTATCCTGGCTATCCCTCATAACTTCAAACTCAATTTCCTTCCAGCCCGCCACGCTCTCCTCCAGGAGAACCTGGTTAATCAGACTGCTTTTTAACCCTGTCTTTACCTGGTTAACCAGTTCCTTTTCCGTGTAAACCAGCCCGCCTCCCGTTCCTCCCAGGGTATAAGCCGGCCTGACGATAATAGGGTAACCAACCCCGGCAACAAAGGACAGGGCCTGTTCCAGGTTAGTAACAATAGTACTGGCGGGTATGGGTTCACCTATGTCTACCATGGTCTTTTTAAATATTTCCCTGTCTTCAGCCTTTTGGATGGCCTCCAGGGGTGTCCCTAAAAGCTCTACCCCTGCTTTTTCTAAATAATCCTCCCGGGAAAGCTCCATCGCCAGGTTTAAACCCGTCTGCCCTCCCAGGGTTGGCAAAAGACCGTCGGGCTTTTCCTTATCTATGATCTTTTTTGCAAACTCCACCGTCAAAGGTTCTATATAAACCCTGTCGGCCATATCTAAATCTGTCATAATAGTGGCCGGGTTACTGTTAACCAGGACAACCTCCAGCCCCTCCTCCCGGAGGGCCTTGCAGGCCTGGGTCCCGGCATAATCAAACTCTGCTGCCTGCCCTATAACAATGGGGCCTGAACCAATTACCAGAACTTTATGCAAGCCTCTCTTTTTAGGCATCTTCTTCCCCCTATGCAAACATACTTAAAACCCTATCCAGTATCTCCAGGGAACAATCCAGCTCCTCCCGGGAAATGTTTAAAGGGGGTAAAAATCTTAATACTTTTCCCCCTATACAGTTAATTACCAGACCTTCCCCGTAACAGTACTTCAAAATCTCCTTGCCGTTCCCTTCTACTTCCATGGCCAGCATAAAACCTTTACCCCTGACCTCTTTTACAATGGAGTGCTTTTCTTTTAGCTCCTCCAGCTTTTCCCTGAAGTAGTTGCTTAGTTCTTCAACCTTTTCCAAAAATCCCTGATCCAGGAGAGTTTCTATTACAGCCAGGGCGGCAGCACAGGCCAGGGGATTACCTCCAAAGGTAGATGCATGGTCACCTGGATTAAATCCCCGGGCAAATTCCTCCCGGGCCACCATGGCACCAATAGGCACTCCTCCCCCCAGGCCTTTAGCCAGGGTCATGATATCAGGCTTTACCCCGTAATTCTCCCAGGCAAATAGCTTGCCGGTGCGACCCATACCGCACTGGACCTCGTCAAAAATCAAAAGGAGATTATTTTTATCACACAACTCCCGCAAACCCTCTATAAATTCCTGAGTTCCCGGGTGGATTCCCCCTTCCCCCTGTAGGGGCTCAATCATAATGGCACAGGTTTTTTCTCCTACCAGGGAAGAAAAAGCCTCCAGGTCATTAAAGGGAGCGTACTTAAACCCGGGGAGCATGGGATCAAAACCTTCATGGTACTTGGGCTGTCCCGTTGCTGTAATGGTGGCCATGGTCCGGCCGTGGAAGGAGTTTTCTGCCGTAATTATTTCGTAGCCTTTTCCTTCTGAATGCAATCTGGAATACTTGCGGGCCAGTTTGATAGCCGCCTCGTTAGCTTCTGCTCCACTATTACAAAAAAAGGTTTTGCCTGGAAAAGAGTTTTCCACCAGGAGCCTGGCCAGTTCTACCTGGGGCTCCGTATAATAAAGGTTGGAACAGTGAATTAACCGGGCGGACTGCTCCTGGATAGCTTCCACCAGTTGGGGAGGGCAGTGACCCAGGACGTTTACCGCCAATCCCCCCACCATATCCAGGTATTTTCGTCCCTTCTCATC
>SKLX01000123.1 GCA_007121375.1 Bacillota bacterium
CGCTACATTGGGGGCATAGATCCTGCAAAGATAACTGGAGCTGTTTCTCTGCTCCCCGGAATATTTCCTCCAGGGTAACCTCCAGGTCCGCAGTAACATCAAGACCCTGCTGAGGTCTCTGGGAAGTAAAGGCCTCTTCCCGGCCTTTACCCCGGAAAGCCTGGCCAAAAAGGGTTTCAAAGAAGTCGCTAAAACCACCCTTTTCTCCCAGGTCTTCAAAATCAAAAGAATGTGATCTAAAACCTTCCTGAAAACCTTCTCCACCGGGAGACCAGCCCCTTTTACCTTGCTGCTGTTGCTGCTGGTGTGCAGTAAAGTCTTCACCATGTTTCCAGTTCTCCCCGTATTGATCATAAAGTTTTCTTTTTTCAGGATCGCTTAATACTTCGTAAGCCTCATTAATTTTTTTAAATTCTTTTTCCGCTTCCTTCTTTTTATCTTCAGGCTGAAGGTCAGGATGGTGTTCCCTGGCCAGTTTACGATAGGCATTCCTTATTTCCTTCTGAGATGCGTTACGGTCTACCCCTAAAATTTTGTAATAATCTTGAAATTTAACTCCCATTTATCTTCACCCTTGAGTTTTAAGATTTTACATATCGACCTTGTCTCCGTTATCATTTTCATTATAATGGATAATAAAGGCTTTATCAAGGAAACCTGAAATCCTTAACGCCTGTAGATTTTAAGAAAAGATATAAATAATCAGTTAATGATTATTAAAAGTTAACATGTGTATATATCCCTTCCTGTGTTAAAATAAACTTAGATATATCATTATTAAGAGTGCATTGCAAAAGAAGGTGTTTTTTTATGATATTAAATAATTACTCCCCTTTCAGGCATAAGATTTCCTTTCTCAAAACTTTTTCTTTGTTTTTTATCTTATTTTTAACAGTTACAATCTTACTCAGCCCCCTCCTGCCCCTGGTCCAGGGTCAGGAAATAGAAAAAGACCCGCAAGTCATGGTTATTCATGTTAAGGATACCATTACCGCAGGAAAAGCCCAGTACCTTCAATCTAACCTAAACAGGGCCATTGAAGAGGAAATGGATGGGGTAATAATATTGTTAGATACTCCGGGAGGGCTGGTTGATGCTACCCTGGAGATTATTAAGGACCTTCTTAATTCACCTGTGCCCGTAATTACCTATGTCTACCCCAGGGGAGCCATTGCTGCTTCAGCAGGCACTTATATACTTCTCGCCGGCCATATTGCCGTGATGGCTCCTGCTACCACATGTGGAGCAGCCATGCCTGTTGCCATGCATCCTACCGAAGGAGAAGCTCAACCTGCTGATGATAAGACCATAAATCTCCTGGCAGGGCACATGAAAAGTACCGCCAGGGAAAGAAACAGGCCCTTAGATGTGGCGGAAAGGTTTGTAACAGAAAATCTTAGCCTGGATGCTGAAGAGGCAAAAGAAAAAGGGGTTATTGACTATATAGAAGGCAGCATACCTGAGCTTTTAAACACTTTAGACGGTAAGGACCTGCAAGTAATGGGTGAACTTGTAGAATTAAACCTTTCAGAAGCCCGGTTAATTGAACCAGAAATGACCACCCAGGAAGTATTAATTGATTTTGTAAGCAACCCCCAGATAGCTTTTCTCCTGTTCCTTATAGGTTTTTACGGTTTAATTTTTGGACTGAATATGCCCGGCACCTATGTGGTTGAGACCCTGGGATTATTAGCCCTGGTGCTGGCCCTTTACGGCCTGGGTATGTTTAGCACCAATGTAGTGGGTATTCTTCTTATAGTAATGGCTGTTACCTTGTTTATAGCAGAGGTTTTTACTCCTTCCTTTGGGTTTTTTACGATAGCGGGCATAATTTCCCTGGTCCTGGGGGCTCTTTTCCTGCCTTTAGAGCCTTTACTGCCCCTGGAATGGTTTAGAGCTTTTCGCCTCACCGTTTATGGTATGGCGGTAGTTACCGGTGGATTCCTTCTCCTGGTTATAACAAGGCTCTTACCCTTAAGAAACATAACTCCTTTTCACAAACAGGAAGGGATGATAGGCTATTCTGGTGTGGTTACGGAAGAATTAAATCCCTGGGGGATGATTAAAATCCGGGGTGAATGGTGGAACGCCCGTTCCAAAAGTGGAAAAAATATTCCTTCCGGGACCCGGGTTAAAGTGGTGGAACGAGAAGGTATGACCCTCCTGGTAGAAAGGGAAGATTAATAATATATTAATTAAGAAAGGAGCTGGATTTAATGAACGATTTTGGATTTTTTAACTTGTTTGGCGGAGTCATTCTACTTATTCTAATTCTTGCTTCTGCCATACATATAGTTAAGGAGTATGAGCGCCTGGTAATTTTTCGATTGGGAAGACTTATAGGGGTAAAAGGCCCTGGATTAATATTAATCATTCCTATTGTTGATAGGATTACCAGGGTTTCTCTACGTATTGTTGTTTATGATGTCCCTACCCAGGAAGTTATTACCCGGGACAATGTAACCTGTAGTGTTAACGCTGTCCTTTACTACCGGGTGGTTGATCCCAGCAAATCGGTAGTTAACGTGCAAGAGTTTCACCAGGCTACTACTCAACTGGCTCAGACTACTCTGCGAAGTGTGGTAGGGCAGGCAGAACTGGATGAACTTCTTTCTGAAAGGGATAAGCTTAATCAAACCCTTCAAAAAATAATGGATGAGTCCACAGACCCCTGGGGCATAAAAGTAACAGCTGTAGAAATAAAAGATGTGGTTATTCCATCCAACATGCAAAGGGCTATTGCCCGGCAGGCGGAAGCAGAAAGAACCAGGAGAGCCATTGTTATACAGTCTGAGGGAGAAAAAGAAGCAGCATTACGTTTATCCCAGGCAGCAGCTATTCTTTCGGAAAACCCGGGGGCCATGTCCCTGCGGGCCCTGCGAACAGCAGTAGATGTCTCTGCTGAAAAGGGCAACACCCTTTTCTTTCCTCTTCCCATGGAATTTGGTAAAATACTTACGGATCTTTCCAGTGTTATTTCTGGAGAGCCCTCTCTAAACTTTGATGATACAAAAAAAGAAGATGAAAATTATAAAGATGAGGAAGGCCCGGGAGAAGAATAGTTATAAACAAGAAAAATTTTAAACCTGACTAGCCCCAGGGGACAGTTCAGTGTCTTCTCTGGCGGCCATCCTCTTCGCTCCGTGGACTCTCGAACCGTTCCCGTGGCACTGCTCTATAAAAAAGAGTAGCTAATTAATTCCATTAGCTACTCTTTTTTAAGTTTTATTATTCCAGGTTAAGCTCCATAAACACGGCATTTCCCCGGGAAATTTCCCGGAAAGGTTTAATTTTTGAAAACCCCAGGGATTGGTATAAGCCCAGGGCATTTTTCATGGACTCTACCATATCCAGCCACATCTTTTTATAACCAATCTTCCTGGCTTCTTCTATGGTTTTTTCCGCCATAGCCCTTCCTACTCCCTTCTGGCGAAAATCCGGGCGGACAAACATTCTTAACATTTCACAGGTTTCTTCATTAAGTTTTTTCAAAGCCACGCACCCGGCAAGCTGATCCTCCACAAAGGCCAGGAGAATAAAACCATCAGGGGGAGCATACTCCCCCGGCAGGTTTTCTACTTCCTTTTGGAAACCTTGAATATCCAGGGTGTATGATAAAGAATCTGCATATTCTTTAAACAGAGTTTTAGCCTGTTCGAAGTCTTTTTCTTCTTCTGCTTTTTTTATTTTTAAGTCAATACTGTTCATATTAATTTAGGTCTCTCCCTTCAATTTATTCTCCCTTCAATTTATTATTCCATTTCTACATATAGATATAATTTTCCTTTAATAAGGTGATGGAGTATGGCCCATAACTTATATTATGACAAAACTTCAGGATTAATTGTCTCCTTCTTTTTTACTTTCAAGGGCTTTCGTAATATATTTATATTTTTCCATAACTGAAGCCTCAGGCACCCTGTATATTAAAGCTATATGCTTACTGGACACATTAATGGATTTTCTTTTCAAAAAGGTATATTCAAGTCCTGCTGCCCAGCTCATTTTATTTTCAATATGGGGTACGTCGGGGTAAACAGCCTTAATAAATTTAGTCCATAAAGCTTTTATTTCTTTAAAGGATTTATCCCTGTATTTTCCGCTTTCCTTCATGTTTTCAAAGGCGTATTGGAGCACTTCCTTCCAGATGTTGCTGTACTGGTCCAGTCCTTTGTTCCTTTCCATATACTCTTTCATGGTAACTTTTTTAAACTTGTCTTCCCATTTCACTTGATAGGGTTCCTCGGCCCCAATTCTTTTCAGGGCCAGAAGGGCCAGCTCAATATGTTCTTCTTTTGCAAAGGGACTTTTTATGAAGTGCCTCAAGACCTTTTCAGCCCTCTCATTGTGCTCCAGGAGCCCGTAAAGGAATATTACATTGGCAATCAAATCATCATCCAGTTGATAAAGGCTTTCCCTCATTTTTACCCTCACAAAGGGAGACTCAAACTTGATCTTTAACCTTTCCCTTATAGAGTCGGTTATCCCAGCATATTTAAAAGACAGCTTTATGAAGTTTAAATTACTTTGAAAAAGTACCGCATCCTGAATACTATCCAGGAGTTTTTCTGCTTCGGCTTTTAGATTGCTATCAGTCTTTTTATTTAGATATTCTCCTAAATGATCCTCGGAGCTGTCCAGGTCCGCCTCCATGCAATAATATATGCCCAGCAAATAATGAAATTCAGGGACTTCATCCAGGGGAAGGTTTTCCAGTTCCTTTTTTATTTTTTCTTTCCTCATTTCTGAGAGAAAATAAGCTATTTTATAATAGGGGGAGCTGGTTTCAGGTCCTGTTTCAACAGCCTTTCGGAAAAACTTAAATGACCTGTCATAATCCTCTAATTGGAAAAAATGTACTCCTTTATCAAAGTAGTACTGGAAATCCTTTTGAAAAGAAACAACCTGTTTTTCCTGTTGTAAATTTTTATTATTTTTAACCACCGTCTAACACCTTCCTGATGTTGTTATAAGTTATTATGTCTACAATCTTATGTTCCATTATATTCTAAAATGAAAAGAATGTGAACACCTCTGCCAGCTCGAATCGTGTCACTGCCTCCCGCTAACTGTTCAAATATTGTACATTATTCTGGAGACTGCAAGAACAAAAAAATACCTGTTCATTTTTTGAACAGATATCCGGGGGGTTATATTAGTTATTTATATTATAGTTAATATACAGTCAGGTTGTTTTTTTTCAAGTAATTTAAGAAAATTTCTTCTTCCCTTATACTACCGTAGGCTTCGTTGACAAGGGTTAAGGAAGAGTTATCATTTATAAGTCTTAAAAAAGTGTCAAAAACAATAGTGCCCTCTCCTACAGGTAAATGTTCGTCAGTGAAGCCGTGGTTGTCGTGGATATGCACATGGGCCAGGTTCTTTCCCAGCATACTCCCCCATTCTTCCAGGCTATGTCTGGAGGATAGCCTGGCATGCCCCGTATCCAGACAGGCTTTAAAAAATGGTGAGGAAAATTCATCAAGTAGTTTTATTATATGTGCCCAGTCTTTGTCCCACACATTTTCTATAACTACTTTAATGCCTTCCTTCACACAACAATCCAGGAAGTTATCCCAAAAGGTTTTGCTGTTTTCAAGCCATGCATCCCGGTAGCTGCCATCCTTTATAAGGGGATTAAAGCAGGAATGTACCACCATGGTGGTGCATCCCAATTCTTTTCCATACTTCAAAGCCTGGGAGAACCTTTTTCGAGCCAGGTCCTGCACCAGGATATCCCAGCTGCTGGGGAATAGTTCTTTAAAGGGGGCATGGAGAGATAATATGCCTCTGTAATCCTTCAATAAATCTTGATATTTATTGATTATAAAGGAATGGTTTTTATCCAGGTTGCTGGGCATTACAAAGTCCTGTATTTCCAGTAATCCGTAGCGGGAAGTATAAAAAAGGGGGTTTTCTTCCAGTAATTGAAGAAATATGGCTGTGCCCAGGTTAATTTTGCATTCTCCTTTGACTTTCATTTAATCCCCTCCATATCATTGCTATCTCTAGTATTATACAACATCTGCATCTCAAACTCACCCTAAACAAAATGAAAGTTATTTTTATATGATGGTAACTTTATAGCCTGTTATGCATAAATTAATTCAAGGGATAGGCTAATAAAAAATGCTTTCCCCGGCAAAGGTGCCATATGAGTTACTGGGGCACCTTTAATCATTTTAATTTGCAGGAGGTACTGAACATGTGCGGTATTACAGGATGGATAGACTGGGAAAAGGATTTAAGGACCAAAAAAGAAACCTTGGCAAAGATGTTACAAACCTTAACTCCTCGAGGTCCTGATGAAAGGGGAGTATGGTTTTCTCCCCGGGCAGCCCTTGGTCACTGCCGTCTGGTGGTGGTTGATCCCCGGGGAGGAAAACAGCCCATGACCCGTAATAAATATAAAAACAGTTACACTATAACCTATAATGGTGAACTTTATAACACGGAAGAACTTAGACAGGAACTGAAGTCCAGGGGATATAACTTTTACTCAAAAAACTCTGATACAGAAGCCCTTCTTCTTTCTTATATTGAATGGGGTTCTCAATGCTTGAAATATCTCAATGGAATTTTTGCCTTTGCCATTTGGGACCAGGAAAATCAAAAGCTTTTTATGGCCAGGGACCGACTGGGGGTTAAACCTCTCTTTTATACCCTGCAAAAAAAATCCCTTTTATTTGGATCTGAGTTAAAAGCTCTCCTGGCTCATCCATTAGTTTCTCCGGAGGTTGATAGCCAGGGCCTGGCAGAAATATTCGTCCTGGGGCCCTCCCGCACGCCGGGACACGGGGTTTTCAAAGGCATTAATGAGTTAAAGCCGGGGCATTTTCTTTTCTACAGCCCTGAAGGGCTTCATGAAGAAAGGTACTGGAGGCTGGAAAGTAAGCCCCACGTGGATGATATTGATACTACTGCTGAAATAATTAAATGTCTTTTAAAAGATATTGTAGCAAAACAGCTGGTGTCTGATGTGCCTGTCTGCACCCTCCTCTCAGGAGGTGTTGATTCCAGTGCTTTAACGGCCTTAGCTGCTGGGGCTTTAAAAAATAAGGGCAAGGGGTCCCTTCATACATACTCCGTTCACTACCGGGATAACAAAAAATATTTTCAATCTAATTCCTATCAACCAAACTCCGATGACTCCTGGGTTGATTATGTATCCCAGTGCTTGAATACATGCCACCACCATATAATGATAGATATTCCTGACCTGGTAACTTCCCTGGAAAATTCAATGAGGGCCAGGGATCTTCCAGGGATGGCTGATATTGATTCTTCATTATACTTGTTCTGTCGGGAAATAAAAAAAGAATCCACTGTAGGTCTTTCCGGAGAAGCAGCCGATGAAATATTTGGAGGTTACCCCTGGTTCAGTAATGAAGATTATATGAAAATAAATGTGTTTCCCTGGATGAGGTCTATTTCTTCCCGTATGGATTTACTTTCACAAGATACAATCAATAAAATTAAGCCCCATGAATACCTGGCCCGGAGATTAGAAGAAACCATGGAGGAAG
>SKLX01000022.1 GCA_007121375.1 Bacillota bacterium
AGTAGCGCTGGCTTAAAATTAATTGAGACATTTCCTCCATGAGATTTACATTGGACCCTTCCAAAAAACCCTGGCGAAGGGAACCCAAATCCCCATCTTCAGGATTTCCCGGCAGAGCCTCTCCCGATGCTTCTGTAGCTTCCAGAAGATTTCCCCCCATGGAAGCCAATCCCCCAGGGTTCTCAAAGGTAAAAAGGTCCAGGCGTCCCAGGAGGACCCTTTCCCTGTCATCTTCCCCTTCCTGGTTTTCCTGGGGAAACTCCACAAAAACCTCTCCCCGGGAATTGATCTCAATTCCCTCCAGGCCACCCTCTGTGGGTAGAGGGTTTAGTTCTCCCATCAGGCGGTAGCCCCGGGAGTTTACCAAAAAGCCCTCTTCATCCAGGCTGAAGGCCCCTTCCCGGGTATAGGCTGTTGCCGCCTCCTCCCTTTCCACACCGAAAAATCCTTCTCCTTCTATGGCCACATCCAGGGAACGATTGGTTTCCACAAAAGAGCCCGACTTCAAATTCAAGGAATTACCCGTCACCTGGCTGCCCCTGCCCGTTTGTGGCATTAGACCCGTGGTGGTTTCCTGGGCTACAGGAGTCCCCCTCTGTTCCTTTCCCTGGTAGAGGAGATCGGAAAAATTTACATCCCTTTTCTTAAAGCCATAAGTATTCACATTGCTGACATTGTTGGATATATTATCTATCTTCAGGCTTTCTCCCCTCATACCGGCGGTTCCACTCTTTAAAATGTTAATCATATCCCTTCACCTACCCTTTCTTTTCTTTACCTGAGGGATCCCACTTCATTGGCACATTTGCTCAAAAGTTCATCCTGGGTCTGAATAACCCGCTGATTCATCTCATAAGCCCTCAGGGCAATCATGGCCTGGGATATCTCCTGGGCCAAGTCCACATTAGCTCCTTCTAAAAAACCTTGGTGGAGGGTAGTATTTAAGCCCTCCTGGTTAACCAGCTGGGTACCTTCCGTCACATTAAAAAGATTGCTTCCTTCCTTTCGCAGGGTTTCGGGATTTTCAAACTCTGCCAGGAGCATCCTTCCCACCTGCTGGTCCCGGGAGGTTATATTTCCCTCCCCGTCCACCTGGATATCCTCCCCTGGTATCACCAGGGGTTCTTCGCCTTCTCCCAAAACCCTGTGGCCCTGGTCTGTCACCAGGTTGCCCTGGGAATCCCTTAGAAAATGACCGCTCCTGGTATAACGAACTCCGTCGGGGGTCATCACCGCAAAGAATCCTTCCCCCTCCAGGCCGAAATCCAGGGGGGAATCCGTCTGCTTTAACTGCCCCTGGGAATGCTGGGTAATGTTTTCTTCTACCAGGGCTCCCAGGTTTATACTGCCCAATGCGGGAAGGCGCATAAACCCGGCACTTCTTTCCTGGGAGCTCAAAAGCATGTGGGGAAAACTGCTTACCACCGACTGGTCCCTTTTATAACCGCTGGTGCTCAGGTTTGACATGTTATTGGCCATGGTTTCCTGCTTTATTTTTTCCGTCATCATTCCGCTGGCTGCCGTATAAAGACCTCTAATCAAGCTATCCCTCTCCCTTCATTATTATGGTTAAAACCTCATAGGAATCTCCCTCAAGGGGCAGTTCATAAGAACCTGCCCTTATTCTGCCGGCTGCTTCCATATCCCTGGCCAGCTTCATAAATATTTCCTTGTCGGCCAGGACCCCCTCCTCCTGGAGAAGGGAAGCAGTTTTCTCCAGGCAGAAACCGGAAGGTATGCTAACATTTTTTTCTCCTTTTTCCCCATCACCATCAACTTCCCTTTCCCCGGAGCCTCCTTCAACTTCCTTTTCTTCCACCAGACTATCTCCTGGAGGATTTTCTTCTGAAGAACCTTCTTCTGCCGGTGTTTTCTCTTCTATGATGGGATCCTTTTGCTCCTGGTTATCCTCCAGGTCTTCGGCAAAATATACCACCTCCTCCCGGAAAACCATTCCCAGTTCCCGGGCCTCCTGGATAATATCCTCCTCCTCGAAATTGGCAGAAGGTTCCATGGAAAACACCAGGGAAGCCAGGACCAGGCCCAGGCCCAAACCAAAAAGAACGGGGGGAGTTATGATGAATTTCAACGTTTTAAACCAAGTATTAATTCTACTTCCCCCTTTCCCATGTTTAAATGACGGGCAATTTCTTCCGTATCTTTACCCTTTTCCTTAAGATGGTGAACCCTTTCATAAAGTTTTTTAAGCTCCTTATTTCCCTGGCCTTTCTCCTCTTCCCGGAGGGAGGAAGTATTTTTCATTTTATGGGGCAGGTAGGTAACATTGTTCTGGTAGAGGTCAGAAACAGCCTGATTCTCCAACTCCTGGGGCTCAAAAGTTATCTTTTCCATCCCCTCAGAGGCCTTTTTTTCAGCTTCAATTTTTAAGGAAAAGTACTCCTTCTTTTCTTTCTTGAGCTCCCTTAAAGTTTCGGCTACTTCCTTTTTCAGCCTTTCCAGCTCCTTTTCCGAGGGGGACTCCTGGTTATCCCGGTACTCCCGGCTTTCATCTTCTACCTGTAATTTATCAGGAAGGGGGCCTCCTGACTCCAGGACCTCCCGGGCATTGGTAAGGACCAGGAACATGCCAACAGCCAAAAATATGTAGAGCAATTTTCTCACCTGCTTTCCTGGTGTTCCCTGCTTAGATATCTTTTCAGCTTCATAACCGCTCTGCTGTGGATTTGAGAAACCCTGGATTCAGAAAGACTCATGACTTCTCCTATTTCCTTCATGGTAAGTTCTTCGTAATAATAGAGGGATAAAACCAGCTTGTCCCGCTTGGAAAGATTATCCAGGGCCTCCTTCAACAGCATGGACCTTTCCTTTGTCTCCAGGTGCTCCTCGGGCCCCTTTTCCTTGCAGGAAACCGTATCCCTTAAGTATTTTTTGTTCTGGCTGTCTTCACTGTTGAAAAGAACAGTTTCCAGAGAAACAACGCTGCTGTGGTTGACCTGGTTCAGGGTTTTATTTATAAAGGAACTGCTGACCCCCATATAATCTGCCACCTCCCGGGGTGTTGCCTCCCGGCCCAACTTGTTTTCCAGGGATCGATAGCCCTCTTCAATTTTTTTCATATTCTGCAGGAGAGAACGGGGCACCCAGCTGAACCGCCGGAGCTCATCCAGGATGGCTCCCTTTATCCGCACGGCGGCATAGCTTTTAAACTGGCTCCCCTTATCGGGTTTATACTTTTCCAAGGCATCCAGCAGCCCAATCACTCCCCAGCTAACCAGATCATCATATTCTACATGTCCTGGTAAGCCCATGGACATCCTCCTGGCAATTTCCTTCACCAGGGGCAAATATTCTACCGTCAGTTCCTGCTTCCATTTATCATCTTTAGTATCCAGGTACTTCTGCCACATTTCCTCAGCAAGCATGGTGCAACCCCCTTTTTAACTGCTTATAGCCCTTCTCGCATTCTTTCAAAGATAAAACTGATAAACTTTTCCCTGTCCTTCTCACATATACTGAAAAACTCCACGCAAATCCAGTAATTAATATTATCCTTATTAAATCTTTCCTTTAATTCTATGGTCCTGACCACCTTAGCCCTGGCATTCAGCACAAAGTCCGGGAGGACAACGTTAATATCTAAAAACTGTCCGGGAGGAATGTTTAATTCCGAAGAAAATTTAATCCCCCCGCCCCCTATATCCACCGTTAGCCCTTCCTGAAATTTAAACTCCTGGTGCCCCTCCTGCCTGCTAATTTCCTTTTGATGATAACGATATTTTACAGGTAGTACACAGGGTACTCGCACGTATTTTCGCCTCTGGAGCCTTTCACTAATCCGGGGTTCTTCCAGGTTGTAAAGGGGGACATTGTCATCCTTTAAACGGGAAATAACTTTGCTGGTATAATAATAAACAGCATCATCTTCTATTTTTTTAACCTTTATTTTGTCCCCCTGATAGAGGAGCAGGCTCTTGTTGTTGTTGATGGGAAGGCCTACCGTTATGCTGCCTTTTTCCATGTCCTGAATCATGGACTTGTAGAAGTGTTCCTCTTCCTCCAGGGCAATTTCCAGTTTTTCGTTGACTTTAAAATTATGTTTTTTCGTCATTTTTATCCACCTTATGACATAAGTTTAACCATCTTGTTCAAAAAACTTTTTAATCCCTTCTTTTTATCATTATTACCCTCTCCGCCATCAGCCAAAATATCAGCCAGGTTACGGACGGACCGGGCGGCCCGGCAGTTAGGAAAGCTCAAGATGAAAGGATTTTGCATCCTTACCGCCTCATTCACCTGGTTGTCCTCCAGTATTTCTCCCAGGTACAACAGGTCCACCTCCAGGTATTTTAAAGCAGCCTTTTCCAGTTTGTTTGACACCTGCCGGGCTTCATTCTGGGACCTGGCCCGGTTAATAATTACCTTTATCTGGGAATGGATTTTGTATTGGGAAACCAGCTTGATGATACCGTATGAATCGGTTATGGAGGTGGGCTCAGGAGTCACCACCACCAGGAGTTCATGGGCCGCCGAGATAAAGCGAAGAACCTTTTGGCTTAAACCCGCTGAAGTATCAATAATTATCAGGTCAACTTCCCTTTCCAGCTGGAGAAGCTCCCTAACAAACCGTTCCTGGTGCTCCTGGCTAAGGTTGGCCAGCTGCTCAATTCCGGAACCCCCGGGAATAATCTTCAGGTTGCAGGGACCTTCTACCATGATTTCTTTCAAGGATCTCCTCTCATAGAGAAAGTCCTGGAGATTGTACCGGGAGTATATTCCCAGCAAAACATCCACGTTGGCCATTCCCAGGTCCCCGTCAAAGAGAACCACCCTCAATCCCTTCTGGGACAGGGCCAGGGAAAGATTTACCGCCAGATTACTCTTACCAACCCCACCCTTACCGCTGGTGATGCAAATCACTCTGCACAGATTATTCTTTGGGGGGGAGTGAATCACGGTACCCGTCTTTTTATTGAGGTTTCTTAGTCCATAGGCTTGATCCATCATTTCCCATCAGCTCCCATTATCAGGTTTATCATGTGTTCCTCCCGGGCCAGCATCAGGTCCTCGGGAACCTTCTGTCCCGTAGCCAGGTAAGCCACGGGAGTGGAGGTGTGGTACAGGGTGTTGAAAATGTTCCCGTAGGCATCCGTTTCATCCAGTTTGGTAAAAATGAAGGAATGGTAGTTGGCAGGCTTAAAGTTTTCAGCTATGGTTATCAGGTCCTTACCCTTGGTAGTAACACTAAGGACCAGAAAGGTTATGGCCTGGGGCAAAACCTTCATAAAGCCCTCCAGCTCCCCCAGCTGGTAAGAATTCTTGGAGCTCCTGCCTGCCGTATCAATCATAATTAAATCCAGGTGCTTCATCCTTTCCACCGCCTCCTCCAGTTCCTGGGGGGACATGACCACCTCCAGGGGAAGGCCCATGAGATGGGAATAGGTTTTCAGCTGCTCTACGGCTCCAATCCGGTAAGTGTCAATGGTTATCAGGCCAACCTGTTTCTTTTTAAATACTCCGTAACTGGCAGCCATCTTGGCCAGGGTAGTAGTCTTTCCTACCCCCGTAGGGCCTACAAAACAAAAGACCTGCCCCTGGCCCCCATATTCCACGGACTTAATATGCCGGGCTATTTTATCCCTTATAACCCTGTCCATCTTGTCCTCCTCCAGGTCCTCCTGGGGAAATTCCTTACCTATTTCATCAGTTATCTCAAGGGCAATCCTGCTGTCTATGTCATTATCCACAAGTCTTTGATAAAACTTTTGCAGGAGGGTGTTATTTTCCCCTTCCTCTTTTTCAGGGGAATCCCTGCGGGTAACAATCTGCTGGACCAGGGATTTAAGTTCCTGAATTTCGCCAGCCATGGAACGGTTCATTACCATTTCCTTCCGGGCAGCGGAAAAATCCTTCCGGGGGGAACCGTCCAGGGCAACGGTTACCTCAATGTCCCGGGGGACAAAAAACCCCAGGGGTCCCTTTTTCTTAACCTTTTTGCTGTCAATAATGACGGCATCAGAACCCATTTCCTTTTTTATCCGGTGCATGGCTTCCCGCATGCTTGGGGCCACATATTTTTTAATCTTCATTTAAGCTCACCGTCCCCAGAGATTCTACCGAAACATCGGAAACTATTTCGTTAATAGAAAGAATAGTTAAATCGGGCAGGGCCCTTTCTACCAGCCTTCTTAGAGGAAGGCGGACATTGGGACTGCAAAGGACCAGGGGCTGTATACCCCTTTGTGCCACCTTTTCCGCCTGGGCCGCAAGCTGGCGTATGATTTTTTGAGCCGAGGAGGGATCCAGCACCGGGAAATTCCCGTGGGCCGACTGCTGCAGGGACTCGGAAATCTTGTTTTCCAGGTAAGGATCCAGGGTGAAAACATAAAGCTTGTTGTCGGAGGTCTTATACTGCTTGCATATGGTCCTCCCCAGGGCCTGGCGGGTATATTCCGTTAAAAGGTCCAGGTCTTTAGTGCCAGGGGCATAATCGGCCAGGGTCTCAAAAATGGTCAGGAGATCTTTGATGGGCACCTTTTCCTTTAAAAGGTTTTGTAGCACCTTTTGGACCTCCCCTATGCTCATCTGGTCAGGGATCAGCTCTTCTACAACGGCTGAATAGCTCTCCTTGATGGAATCCACCAGGGCTTTTACCTCCTGGCGGCCCAGTAGTTCATGGGAATGGGATTTTATTATTTCCGTCAAATGGGTTACCAGTACCGTAGAAGCATCCACCACGGTATATCCCAGCATGTCGGCCCGGTCCTTCTCCCCTTCCGGGATCCATATGGCGGGAAGATCAAAGGTGGGCTCTTTGGTCTCTACCCCCTCCAGTTTTTCCTCCACTTCAGCGGGGTTCAGGGCCAGGTAATAACCGGGTATCAAGCTGTACCGGGCAACCTCAACCCCCTTAATCTTAATAGAATAAAAGTTGGGCTCCAGCTGCAGGTTGTCCCTTATCCGGATGGGTGGAACCAGGACCCCCATTTCCTGGGCACACTGCCTCCTGACGGCCGTAATCCTGTCCAGGAGATCTCCCCCTTGAGAATCATCGGTAAGGGCTATCAGATTATAGCCTATTTCAATTTCCATTACCTCCACCTTCAGGAGGGGTAAAACATTTTCCGGGGAGTCGGAGGGACTCTTTTGTTCTTCCTCCGCCCGGGCTTCCCTTTCCTCCACTTCTTTCTTTTTCAAAACTTCCTCTCCCATAAGGGTGTAAGCCAGGAAGGCGCTTCCTGCCGAGAGGATGAAAAAGGGAGTGAAGGGCAGTGCGGGCACCAGGCCCAGCACCAGGAGTATACCTGAAGCCAGGGCAATTACTTTGGGAAAATGGAATATTTGCTCGGAAAGGTCTGTGCCAAAACTGGACTTTCCTGCAGACCTGGTTACC
Organism: Bacillota bacterium; assembly: GCA_007121375.1. Lineage (GTDB taxonomy): Bacteria > Bacillota > Dethiobacteria > SKNC01 > SKNC01 > SKLX01. The sequence continues at coordinate 7,352 of SKLX01000022.1, forward strand.
A
>SKLX01000092.1 GCA_007121375.1 Bacillota bacterium
AACTATAAGCCTGTAATTTATACTTTCAAAAACTCTTTGATGTTCCCCATAATTTCCTTTAAGGGGGGAAGCCCCTTAAACCATTCTTCCCCCGTAATTTCATTGGTACAGGCACAGTAAACCTGGGACACCATTTTTTTAAGCTGGTAGGGCAATTCTTCCGGTTCCAGGGTGCAGATTTCTTTCCAGTTTTGCCTGTCCTTCTCCTTGGCCTCCTCCACTGCACTGTACCAGGGAGTGTTCCGGTAATATATTCTAAGTATTTCCTTACTTACGGGAAGCCCTTCATAGGTAAAGCGGCATTCATCCAGGGTACCCAGGACATCTACCAGCATAATCCGTCGGTGCTGGTCAAACCCCGCTTCTATCTTTCCGTCTTCATTAACCAGTCCAATGGCAGCATATTCCTTAGTTATAAGGTCGTTAACCGTGGTGGCAATCTCTTTTAACCTTTCCACCTCCTGGTCATCCAGGCCGGAAATTTCCTGGGCCTCCTCCCAGGGAATATATCTGTCGGTTATCTCCAGCTTGGTGGAAACATCCAGGAGAGGTTCCTCCAGCTTCTGGTTGGGCTCGGGGGGTTTATCCAGGCCCAGGTCCTGGGGCTTTAGCTCACCCCGTTCCAGGCGGCGGAATACACTGCTTCCCGGAGGCAAATAATTCCTGTAGATTATCTCCAGGGGTATCAGGAAACAGCCCAGTTCATTATAGTATATGGAATAATCGTAATGATTTCCCTCCAGCAGGGGCTTTATTATGCGAAGGAGCTTTACTTCCATTACATCGGAAGAATTGCTTATTTCGGAAAGCCTTTTAACCTTTCTGCCTTCCACCAGGCCTTCGTAGTGGGTAGGAATTCCCATCTCTTCAAGCTTCTCAAAAAAATAAGCCCCCAAAAGAGCTGTGGCTGCTCCTTTATTATCTATTAAGTCAGGCATTTCACCCCAATCAAATACTGAATATCTGTCGGAATAAATAAATCTCCCCTTACCCAGTTTATCTGGCGTAGGATCTTCTATGATCTTAAAATCCTTTACACTTCCCATTAAAATACACCTCCCAGAGAACTTAACCCTTCTTTGAATCTCTTCTGTTAAATTCTTCTACATACATATGCTTTTTTCCTCTTCTATTATCCCCAAAAATGTCCCCAAAAAAACAGCCACATGAAAGTGGCCGTTTTTACTTGCTTATCTATAAACACTGGAAATTTTTAAATGTTCCGATTCGATTTCTGATATGGCCCGGAAAACCTCCTGGGCCCTGGGTTCGGGAGCCCGGCTGGCTACCTCCTGGTAAAACTTTATGGCCCTGGTTTCCCGCTTGTGGGCATCTATCATGTTCTCTCCATCATCATTACTGCAGGTAACTTCGGGCAGGGGAGGCTCTTCCATACCCATCATCTTACATATAAGTTCGGCATGTTCCATCTCCTGCTTGGATAACCTCTTAAAAATGGATTGGGTTATCTGGGTCTGGGCCTTTTCCGCCGCACACTTGTAAAAGGCGGCATTATTCAACTCCAGGTCAACCGCTTTTTTGCAGTCCTCGTAACTCTGAGGGGAAAGTTCCAGGGTGCCGTAGTCAATATATTCGGCCGCAGGAACCAGGTGCCTGAAAGATGCACCGCAAAAGGGGCAACGATCAGGTATTTCCTGACCCAGGTAGGTTTCACCGCAAATTTGGCACCGATAAGGATCTAGCATATGATCAACCTCCTTTATTAATTTTGAATAGATATTTTTATGATGTATTTCTTGCTGCTTTTATACCCTCAGTTTAACACATACCCGATTACATTACAATTTAAAAACAAACCTTCACCTTTAATGTTATTACTGGTGGGAGTAGATACGACTGGCCGCATCACAGGCAACTACGGTTGCTCTGCGTAAAATATCTTGAATAATATGCAGGCGGGACTGCTTCAAAGCGAATCGCTTTACTTTATCCTTTTCCAGGGCTTCATACATATAAGAGTCCATTGTCACTTCCACCTGGATAGCATGCACATCATTTTCAGGGTCACTGTGTATCCTTGTAATAAAGCCTCCCGCATAAGGCTCGTTCTTGGTAACAGTCAATCCCAGGCCATAATGTTTAATGCCCTGGTGAAGGGTGCTGACGAAGGCATCGATGATTTCCGGATGGGCTGAAGTGTCCTCCAGGGTTCCCACTACAATATTGTCCCGCTCCTGGCCTTCATCATGAACCCGGCCCAGGCTAACAGAGGTCATAGAGTGCCCATCTATAAGAAGGGCGTATCCCCTCTCCCGCTTAAGGCTCTCTATTAACGACCTCAGGATACCGTGGTAAAGACCATAATACTCCATTACCCTTTCTTCTTCAAAGGGCTTATACTCTTTTTGCAGAAGAAGCTCATTTTCTACGCTATAGTATTCTGTAGGAGGATCGGTAAGGTGCCGGGGGACATCTTTAGATTCTATGCCTTCACTGTTTCTGTTCATATTCACAAAAAAGGGCGCCAGCCTGGATATTACCTGAAGCCCTCCAAGGGCTTCAAAGAGAATATCACTGAAGAGGTCAACTTCCACAATGGTTTTTGAGTCCAGGGCAAAATTATCCTTATATTGGGTGGGAATTAAAACGCCGGAATGAGGAATAGATAAAATGAAATCCGGGTTATGGGGCCGAAAGGCGATTAAGTCTTTTGTGGGAAGAGTGTACTTTTCATCGGTGAAAACATCAAATACCTCAACAGCTTCCTGGTGGCCCTGGTAATGATAATTAATATCCTCCCATCGATCTGCCGCAGGGATGGAAAAGGTTACAGGAGCAGCCAAAGCCTCCTCCGGGACACCCAGCAGCTCCCGTTCCAGCCGATCCATCACCATACTATAAAGGGTTATTCCGTAAAGATCCAGGAGCCCTTTTCCGCCAGGGTACGCGTTAACTTCTAAAACCTTGCCGGATTCAAGTAAATCCACTGATAAGAGGCGGCTTTCAGGAAAAGAACTTTGCACTGTTTTGACGATCTCTTCCTGTTCCGGGGTTAGAGTATGGGGAAGATGAGTAGCCCCCAGACTGTAATTGGTCTTCCACTCATCCGGAGCTGCTACCCTTCGCATACTGCCCAGATTTTCCCCGTCAAAAAAGGTTACAACAATATCCCCCTCCCTTACCTCGGGACAATATTCTTGTAGAATAATATGCTCGTAATTACTGAGGTACATTTTTATTACTTCTCTCAGCTCAGGGTCAGAAAATTCGATCCGGTGCACAGTGTGGCCGCAGCCGTAACCGTACCTGTCCTTCAAAACAAAGAAGCCCATTCTGTCAGGCAGCTTACCCAGGGCCTCCATGGCTTCATCAAGGGTATCTGCGGCATAGGTTACCGGCTGGGGCACCTGGGGGACCCGCCTGACAATCTCGTATTTGTCATTGGTGGAGAGGGTGGCGGCAACATTTTCTAACAGTATACCACGTTCTTCTATAGTGCGAATAATATCCAGGTTGGGGGTGCCTGAGTGCCTGACATCGTCAGCCCGGAAAAAGCACAGGTCGATATCCCTGAGATCTACCGGGCGCTCATCTATCTTTTTCAGTAAAATATAACATTCCAGGGGATCACTGTACCAGCTGTCGGGCAAATCGAGGACGGAGGCCCTGGCAAAAGCCTTGCCTTCGTGCCAAAAAAGATCCTGCATACTGAAATGATAAAGCAAATGTCCCCGGGCTGCTGAAATACTCAAGGCCTGGTTGATACCAGAATTATGAAGGTCCACTTCCAGGCTACTGTAACTGAGCCGTTCACTTTCAAAAGCAATGGCAAGCAAGCGGTCATTTTTCTTCAACTAATAATACCTCCTTAGCTCCTATATTGTAGTATTATTTTTCATTAAGGTTTAATTCAGTTTATCACATGGCAAATCCCATTACAATTTAAAAAGCTTTAAAGCTTAAAGCTGAAGGTTATTAATTATGAAAAGAGAAATAATATACAATAAGATAAAATTTGGCAGGAGAGGGATAAAGCATGGAAAAAAATATCACCTTTGACTATCAAAGGGCAGAAGAATTTATTAAAAGCCACGAACTGGACTACCTGGAGCCTTACCTCCTTCAGGCCCAGGAGGTTCTTCACCGGCTGGAGGGGCCCGGCAGGGAGTATGCCGGGTGGGTTGACTGGCCCTTAAAGTACAACCGGGAAGAATTTGAGAGAATTAAAGCCGCAGGAGAAAGGATCAGGGAAAGGGCAGAGGTTCTGGTGGTAATAGGCATCGGAGGTTCCTACCTGGGAGCCAGGGCAGCACTGGAGCTTTTAACCCACACCTTTTATAACCGGCTAAGCCGGGAGGAAAGGGGAGGACCGGAAATATATTTTGCCGGTTTTAACATGAGCCCCATCTACCTGGAGCATCTCCTGGAGGTAATTGGGGAAAAGGACATATGGGTAAACGTGGTTTCCAAGTCAGGGACCACCCTGGAACCGGCCCTGGCTTTCCGGGTTTTCAGGGATCTAATTGAAAAGCGCCGGGGAAAAGAAGGTGCCCGGGAGCGGATCATAGCCACCACGGATAAGTCCAGGGGAGCCTTGAAAAAACTGGCGGAAGAAGAGGGTTATGAAACCTTTACCGTGCCCGATGAGGTAGGAGGCAGGTATTCCCTCCTAACCCCCGTGGGGCTCCTGCCCATAGCAGCAGGGGGAATTGACCTGGATAAATTAATGGCCGGCGCTGAAAAGGCCTACCACCTGTGCAGCAAGAAGTCCCTGGCGGAAAACCCCAGCTGCCAGTACGCCGCTATAAGAAACCTTATGTATCGGAAGGGAAAAATAATTGAACTCCTGGTAAGCTATGAGCCTTCCTTCTACTATTTCACCGAGTGGTGGAAACAGCTCTTCGGGGAAAGTGAAGGCAAGGATAAAAAGGGCATCTTCCCGGCAGGGATGAATTTTACCACGGACCTCCATTCCCTGGGCCAATATATCCAGGACGGCTATCGGAACCTTTTTGCCACCACCCTCCAGGTGGAAAAACCTCCCGTGGACCGGGAAATTTTTAAGCTGCAGGAGGATATGGACGGCCTGAATTACCTGGCGGGAAAAACCTTTCACCAGGTTAACCAGAAGGCCTGGGAGGGAACGGTAATGGCCCATACGGAAGGGGGAGTTCCCAACCTTACCCTGACCCTCCCGGAAATAACCCCTTATTATTTCGGCCAGCTAATTTACTTCTTTGAAAAAGCCTGCGGCCTCAGCGGCTACCTCCTGGGGGTAAACCCCTTTGACCAGCCGGGAGTAGAAGCCTACAAAAAAAATATGTTCCGGTTGTTGGGCAAACCCTAGTACTTTTCCGCAAAGGCCCTTATCACATCTTCCCGGGAAACAAGGCCCACCAGCTTATCTCCTTCTACCACGGGAAGGCGGCCGATGTGGTGCTCGGCAAACTTACTAATAATCTCTGCCAGCTGGGAGTCCTCCCGGAGGGTAATGAGGCGGGTGGTCATAACCTCCTCCACCTTCTTATGCATGATGTCCCGTATACTTTCCTCAATCCCCTGGGGGTCCACTTCCCCCAGGAAATACTCGATGAGCCTCATGTATTCGGGCAGATTAATTTTTTGCCGGTACTGTAAAATATCCGAGTCGGTAATTATCCCTATCAAGTTTCCCTTTTCATCCACTACAGGAAGGCCGCTTATCCTGTTTTTAGACATGAGGATGGCCGCCTCCTTAAGGATGGTATTCCTGCTGACGGTAATTACCCGCCGGTGCATTAAATCCCTGGCCTTCATTTTTAAACCTCCTTTAAACCTTTTCTTCCTCAACTTCCGGGTGCTCCAGGAGCTTTGGAGCCAAAAGCTTTATCAGGGTAGCCCCCAGGGGGGCCGTCACCACTATGGAAAGGACGGCCATGGCCAGGATTATTTCTCCGCTTGGGACCCCCGCCGCCAGGGGGATCCCCCCTATGGCCGCCTGCACCGTGGCCTTGGGCAGATAGGAAACCACACAGAAGCCCCTTTCTCCCCAGTTCAGGTGAGAACCCTGGGTGGAAATTAAAACCCCCAGGGAGCGGCAGCTCAGGCCGATGGCCAGGAGAAGGAGGCCTATCAGGCCCGCCTCCCAGGCCACCTGCAGGTTCACCGCCGACCCGATGAGGACAAAAAGGAAGATCTGGGCCACCACCCACAGGTTGTTAAGCATCCCCTCCAGGGCATAAGCGGTCTTTTCCTTTTTAATCAGCAGGACAAAACCCATGGTCATTACGGATAAAAGGCCTGCCAGGTGCAGGGCTTCCCCCAGGAGGTTTACTCCTATGGCCACCCCCATAAGGATAATAATTTCTTCCATTTGAGTCAGGCGGTGCTCCAGCTTCTGATAGAAACTGGCCATGGCCAGGCCCACCAGGTAACCCAAGAGGATGCTCCCCACTATTTCTACGGGGATCATCCCCACCTGGAAGAGGGAGCCCTCTCCACCGCCGGTGCCCATGCCTAAAAAAACGGAAAAAAGGGTGATGGCAAAGACATCATCCACCGAGGCCCCCGCCAGGACAATGATAGGAACTCCCTTTTTCATCCCCAGCCCCCGGTCCCTCAGGTCCAGCATGGAGGGAACGATCACCGCTGGGGAAACGGCAGCGATGATAAAGCCCAGCATCCCCGCCTCCACCCAGGGAAGGCCCAGGAGGTAGTGGGCCGCCGCCATCACGGCAAACCCTTCCATCAGGCAGGGTATGCCGCTCATTTTAAGAGCCGTAACCCCTACCCTCTGCAATATCTCCAGGTTAAGTCCCAGGCCCGCCCTGAGGAGGATAATAATTAAAGCCAGGAGGCGCAGCTCATCTGAAATCAACAGGAATTTTTCATGGAGAAATTCAGTGGTATAGGGGCTAATTATTACCCCCAAAAATATAAGTCCCAACAACCCCGGAAGCCTCATCCCCTGGAAAAGGCGAAAGGCCAGGATACCACCTAATAGTAATACTACCAGGCTTAACAGCAAGGGAACACACCCCCTTCACAGACCCTCTTAACACCCCTGAAAAAGCCTCATAAGAGCTAAAAAAACTCCTGCTAAAAATAATTAGCAGGAGTCATCAGCCTTTCAGCGGTTCAGGCAGCTGGCAAAAAGCCTCTGCCCGGGTGAACTCCATCACCCTTTTTAATTCTTCCTTGTTAAAAAAATTTTATCGGATACCCCACCATTTGTCAACCACCTAAAACAAGCATTTGATTTTGGATAAGGCGTTGACGTAGGCTTTGGCACTGGCCTCAATAATGTCCGTGCTTATTCCCCTTCCCACCACGATGGTATCCCTTTCCC
>SKLX01000191.1 GCA_007121375.1 Bacillota bacterium
AGCCCCCCGGTAGACCTCCCCCTGGGCGATTATCCCCCCGCCTATGCCTGTGCTGACGGTAATATAGATCAGATGGGATTTTCCCTGGCCGGCCCCTCGCCGGTATTCCCCGTAGGCAGCTGCGTTGGCGTCATTTTCTACAAAAACGGGAAGGCGGATTTTTTCCTCCAGGAGCTGGCCCAGGGGGATCTCCTTCCACTTTTTCAGGTTGGGGGACTCCATGATGAGCCCCTTTTTAAAATTATAAAAACCTGCAGCGCAGATCCCCGCTGCCAGGACTTCTTCTTTTTTTATTTCCGTCAGCCGGATTACTTCCTCCACGCTGTCGGCTATCTGGTTAATTATCGCCTGGGGACCTTCCTGGGCCCGGGTTTCCTCCTTTTTACGCAGGAGTATTTTACCCTCCCTATCGGCGACTACCGTAAGAATTTTGGTGCCCCCCAGGTCAATACCAATTAAATAAGGTTTTTGGTTCACATTTGCCATAAGACCACTCCCTCACCATAATAAGGGGGAATAGTATGATTCCCTCTATTATAAGTCATTTTATCATTCCCATTCGGGGGAAACCCGGCTGGAGACCAGGAGCTCCTGGTATTTTTCCGTGTAAGCCACCACCACATGGACAAAGGTAGCATGGGACCAGGTCAGGGGGGCTACGGAAACAGGTTCCCCGCTGTAGGGATGGAGCTGCTCCGAAAGGATCCCTGAAGACATGGTTTTTTGCTGGACCCACTTGATAATCTCCAGGGGTTTTTTTAGCTCCTCCAGGGTTATGGCCCTTTCAATATGCCACAGGGCCAGCCACAGGGTGCAGATTATCCAGGGGTTACCGGGGACCCGCTCCAGGTCGTGGGACTTTTGAAAATAGTAATCGTTGGTATAGCGGGCTGCTCCCCCCACCTGGGTCTTGACCCACAAGCCCAGCTCCGTCTGCTTCATGGTGGCCTCTACCCGGGGATCAGAGGCGGGTAAAACCCCAAAAGCAAATATGGCAAAAATGCTGCTTTCCAGGGTAGGATCCTTTTTATAGCCCTCCTTTTGAATATAAATCCCCCTCACAAATCTATTCAAGGACTCGTCAAAAAGATGCTCTAAAATTCCCTTCTTTATATTATCCGCCGTCATGGCGTAAATTTCCGCCCTTTCTTCGTCGGTAAGAAGGGAAGCAAAATAAGCAGCAGCCCTTAACCCGGCGTAAACGGAAGCAGCGGTAAAGGTAAAAATACCCCGCCTTTCTTCCCACAGATCATGGCTCTCGTCGGGAAGGCCCAGTTCGGATATCATGTAGTTAACCATAAAATCTCCCGAGGGCCGGATAAGGCTCCGGTATAACCTCTGGATCATTTCCAGGTCCGGGTTCTTCTGGTAGTAATGCCACAGGGAATAAAGGACCAGGGCCGTTTCGTCCTCCTGGATGGGAAGTACGGGTTTACCCTCCAGGTACCAGGGGTGCCAGCTGGACCCAGCTGTCCCGTCGGGGTTGTATTTATGGAGCAAAAATCCCTCATCCGTTAAAGAATTCTCACAAAAACTAAAAAAGTTTGTAGCAATCTCAAAATAGCCGGCCATAATTAAAGGGATAACCACCAGGGCCCCATCCCGGGGCCACATGTAACAATAGTGGTCCCGGTTAAACTGGAGGATGTCCGAGTCATTGGCAGCTATTACCGCCCCGTTATAGTTAATCTGGGTCCGGGTGATAAGAAGGCTCCTCTTGTAAAGGTCAATAATTTCCGAGGGGAGGTTGGCAAAATCAGGGCTCACCTTGTTAACCCAGTTGCGCCAGTAGCCCTCCACCCGGCGCAGCAAAACCTCCGGGGACCTGCTCAACACAAATATGTTTAAATCCTTTATTTCCTGATAGTTTTTACCTACGGCTATCCAGTAATACACGGTACCCTCGCCCTTTGCTTCAAGGGTTAACTTGAAGCTGATGGTGCTGTCCACTGAGCCCTGGGCAATGGGGTTACCCTCCAGGATACCGTCCTCCGCATCCCTCCAGGTGCCTTCCGCCCCGCCAAAACGCTTTATTCCCGTAGTAAACTGGTGGATTTTCCCGTCCCCCACCCGGCCGTTGGCTAAAAAATACTTGTCCCTCTTGAAGTGGTACAGGGCATCCACATTGGGGTTGTAGAGGGCCGTATCTCCCACTTCGCTTTCATCTATGGAAAAATCGTGAGTAAAAAAAACCCGGACTTCCCTCTCCCGGTCCGCCAGGTTTTTTACCACCATCTTTCTTAAAAATAAGTTATCCCTGTAGTGAACGGCATCATTTATTACCACCTGAAGGCCCAACCTTTTATTTTCAGCTTTTACATCGGTAACCAGGGTATCTTTTTTGTACCTGAGGCTCCGGTGCCAATCCCCTTCATAACACCAGGAGAACTGATCTTCTACCCAGATACCAAAGCTGTTGTGGTGACCACCAATATGGTTAAGCTGGCCCACGTTGGGATAATAAAAATCCCGCATATTCATAACACTATCAAAATTAACCAGCACTCTACTGTTACCGATTACAAGGGCCCTTGCCACCAGAACTCCTCCTTACCCGTTACCGCCTTCAGCCTGGAGTTCCTTTATCATGTCTGCATAATGAGAAGCAAGCTTTTTCGCTTCTTCAGGAGAAGAACTTTCGCTTATAATATTGAAGGCGGGCTCGTTAGCATCAGGAATAATTAAAGTCCATCCCTTTTGGTGAAAAATCTTTATACCGTCTATGGTTTCAACCTTCTGGTCCTTTAATTCATCAAATAACTTTCCCATGATTCTGCCAATTTCACTCCAGCTGGTGGGTAAAGACAGCCTGTACATGGAGAAGGAAGGTATTTCATCCACCACCTGGGAAAGCCTCATATCCCGCCGGGCCAGGTGATCTAAAAGGAGGACCAGGCTGTAAAGGGCATCAAAGTGGAGCTGAAAATAATTATCCCGGACCACCTCCATGACGGACCTGGGACTCACCCGGGTCCTTACCACTTCCCCCTTGTATTTTTCCGCCAGCTTTTCTATCACCGAGGGAGCCGACACAGGTGCCCCCACTTTTTTCTGCTGGGAAGAGCTTAAAACAGATATAACATTGAGGGCCGTTTTAATTTCATTGGATAAAATTTCTCCCTTTTCCGTTACCAGGGTTATCCTTTCTCCGTTACGATCGATGGATACCCCCAGGTCGGCATTGCTTCTTACCACGGAATCCGCCAGGGCCTGGAGGGGATTAGTACCCTTTGTTCCAGACACCGCCTGCCTCCCGGTGACACCACCTTTGGTGTAAGTAGGAGCGGGGCCCTCCTGTCTGGTTAAGGAAATAACCTGGCAGCCCAGCTTTTCCAGGAGGGGCATTATCAGGGAAGAAAGGTTGTCATAATCGTAATCTACCACCAGGCGGTAGTACTTCCGCCGAAGCAGGTCCGCCTGGACCGTCCTGACGATCCTTTCCACATAAGCATCCGTCAGCTGAGGCATGTATTTAAATTCTCCCATTTTCTTAAAGTTTACCCGGCGGAATTCCTCCTGCTGCAGGGAATTTTCTATTTTCCTCTCCCAGCCGCGGGGAGCGTTAATGCCGTATTCATCCAAAAATTCAATCATTATCTTGAAGTCCTCTTCCTCCACCAGGCGTATATGGGCACCTCCCTGGACGGAAAGGACCCTTACAGCATACCGGTTAACAGGAGCAGTGGCCGTACCTATATCAACGGTATTTATTCCTGTGGATAAAAGGCCGGCACAAAAAGCCCTTTTTAAAACCTGAGCAAAGTCGTCCCTGTCGGAACTGACAGCTATTTCCATCCCCGGTTCCAGGACAGTACCGTAAGCTGCCGCCAATTTTACAACAAATTCAGGAGTAATCTCCACGTTGGGTATCCCCCAAATACCCGAAAGGCCAAAGTAATGGCGTCCCACCTTTTCCCTCCACACCAGGGAGGTGTTGACGGTGCTGTTATCCTCCACTTTTTTCCTGGGCCAGAGCTTTACATCCGGCTCCAGGGTGCTGTTTACCCCCAGGCTACAATGGTCTGCCACAATAGACCCCTCCAGGAGGGTGGCTTTGGCTTTTAATACGCACTGGCTGCCGATAATAGTACCCCTGAGCTCCGCCTGGGGACCCACATAGTTATGGTTCCAGAGAAGGGACCTCTTCAGGGTAGCCCCCTCTTCAATAGTATTGTTATCCCCCATAACAGTATATTCTTCCAGGACCGCTTTATTTTTAATGGTGCAGTTATTGCCCACAAAAATGGGCCCCTTCACTTCTGCCTGGGGGTCTATCCTGGTATTTTCCCCCACCCAAATGTCTTTCCCCATTTTCGTCCCCTCCAGGGGAACATCAATTTTTCCCTGGAGTATGTCCATATGGGTTTGGCGGTACTGGCCCAGGTCCCCAATATCACTCCAGTAGCCCCGGGCAGTAAAGCCGTAGAGGGGAATATCCTTTTCCAGCATAAGAGGAAAAAGATCACGGCTGTAATCGAAAAAAGTTTCCTGGGGGTAAAGGTCAAATATCTCGGGTTCCATAATGTAAATCCCCGTATTCACCGTATCACTGAAGACTTCACCCCAGCCTGGTTTTTCCAGGTAGCGGGTTATCCGGTTATTCCCGTCCAGGGTGCATACCCCAAACTCCAGGGGATTATCTACCCTGGTCAGGAGAAGGGTGCACATCCCCTTTTTCTCCCTGTGAAAGTCCAGGGCCTTTTTCAAATCAAAATCTGTCAGGGCATCCCCGCTTATCACCACAAAGGTTTCATCCAAAAAATCAGCGGCATTCCTCACCCCTCCTGCCGTTCCCAAAGGAATATGTTCTTCAAAATAAGTAAGGTTAACGCCAAACTCTTCCCCTTCTCCGAAGTAGTCTTCGATTCTTTTAGGAAGGTGCTGAAGTGTAACGGCAATATCGGTAATACCGTACTTTTTCAAAAGTTCTATAGTATAAAGCATCAAAGGCTTGTTCATAACAGGCATCATGGGCTTGGGCAGGGTGCAGGTCAAAGGCCTTAGCCGGGAGCCCTTGCCCCCCGCCATAATTACCGCTTTCATAATTATAATTCACTCCTTTAAGACAAAATCCTTTAATAAATTGCTTAAAAAAGTAAGGGTTAAAGGCCTATACTTTCCTTTACTTCCTTTTGAATGGCTAAAACCTCCTCCTCCGAGGAGGCCTCGGCATAAATGCGAAAAACGGGTTCCGTCCCCGAAGCTCTGATAAGACACCAGCTTTCATCCTCCAGGAGGAATTTCCATCCGTCCCTCAAATTGCCTGTCAATACCCTTTTACCATTGATGGAGTAAGGGTCGTAGTCTTCAAGCTTTTTAAGGACCTTTTCCTTTTTCTCCTGGGTGCACTCAATATCCAGGCGGCGGCTGATAAGACGGCCGTACTCATTGTAGATGTCTTCCATTATATCCATGGGGTCTTTACCCTCCATGGCCATCATTTCCAGGAAGAGGAGGCATCCCAGGATGCCGTCCTTTTCCGGGATATGGCCCTTTATACTCAGGCCTCCGCTTTCTTCTCCACCGAAAAAGGCTTTTTTGTTCAGCATCAGTTCACCAATATGTTTAAACCCTACAGGGGTTTCTTCTACTACCACCTCGTGTTCCCGCCCTATCCTGTCCAGCATATGGGTGGTGGCCACTGTCCTGCCTACTATTCCTTTCCAGTTCCTGGTCTTTATCAGGTGTTTTAAAAGGATGAAAAGGATCTGGTTGGGGCTAAAGAAGTTGCCCCGGCTGTCAATAATCCCTAACCGGTCGGCGTCACCATCCAGGGCCAGGCCTATATCCGCCTCCTGCTCCCTGACTTTAAACTGGAGGGAAGCCAGGTTTTTCTGGGTGGGGTCGGGAAGGAGATTCCCAAAAAAGGCATCCCGGGTAGAATTTATGTTGCTGACGGTGCATCCCAGGGAGGTTAGCAGCTTTTCCAGGTAACCCATACCTGCTCCATGCATGGGGTCCACAATTATTTTTAAGCCTGAACGGCGTATGGCCTCGGTGTTCACCAGGCTCTGCAGATGCTGCAGGTAACTGTTTTGGGGGTTACAGCTTTTTATAAGGCCTGTATCCTTCCCCTCTTGCCAGTCCATAATTTCAATATCGCCTGTTTCCTTAATCTTATTTACATTTTCCATAATCCTATCGGTTATGTGAAGAGTAGCAGGTCCTGCATAGTGGGGTATAAATTTTATGCCGTGGTAACGGGGGGGATTATGGCTGGCGGTAAGCATTATGGCCCCGGCCGCTTTCTTGGTCTGAACACTAAAAGCTACAGCAGGAGTGGGAGTAGGATGGGGGGTCTGATAGACCTTGATCCAGTTGCCGGCCATCACTTCTGCCACCTCAGTGGCAAACTCCTCAGAAAGAAAACGGGGATCAAAACCTACCACAATACCCTGTTTATCCATGCCTGCTTCTTTGATGTAATCAGCTACCGCCTGGGATACCACTCTAACATTTTCAAAGGTGAATTCATCGGCAATAATTGCCCTCCACCCATCGGTACCAAATTTGATTTCTGACACAAAAAAGCCTCCTTTAAATATAAACAGGCAATCCTGCCTGTTTACCTTTATTATCTGAAGAATTGCTTTCCCTTATAATATTCTTTCGTGAGATAATTATAACTTATACACCACTAATTGTCCATTATTAGTATACTTTCCCCAAGCATCTATTGTCTAATTATGATAAAATATCCTTAAATACCTTTTTTCCGGGAGAATATTTATGGAAGCAGAATTCCAGGTTTTAGCAAATGATGTCAAAATCCGGGGCAAATATTTTAGTCCTTCCCCCCAGGGTAAAGAAAATTTTCCTGTCTTGTGCATCTGCCACGGGATACCCGGAGGAAGGCCCGGGAGTTCCCCCTTCGCCCCCAGCTATGAGAGGATAGCAAAGGAATTAAGCCGGGAAGGGTTTTTTACCCTTACCTTTAATTTTCGGGGAACGGGGAAAAGTGAAGGCAACTTTGACCTGGAGGGGTGGAAAGAAGATCTAAGGGCAGTCCTGGCATATGTGAAAACCCTTACCCAGTCAGGAAGCATCAACCTTTTAGGTTTCAGCGCCGGCGGAGCCCTGGCCCTTTACCACGGAGTCAGGGATAGGGACATCTCCTCCCTGGTCCTGGCCGCCTGCCCTGCCCGTTTCGACTTTATGGTAGGTGAAGAAAACCTGGAGGAAGTACTGGAAGCTTTAAGAAAAAGGGGAATCATCAGGGATGAAAGTTTCCCCAGGGACCCCCACCAGTGGTTAAGCGGAGCCCTCTCCCTGAAGCCCGAGGAGGAAATACACCGGTTTGCGCCCCGGCCCCTCCTTCTCCTCCACGGCACCCAGGACCGGGTGGTTCCCCTGGAACATGCCTGGCGCCTCTACAGGGCCGCCGGCCAGCCAAAAGAATTAAAGGTTTTGGAAGGACTGGGACACCGGCTAAGGCAGTACCCGGAAGTGATTGATACTGCTGTAGATTGGATAAAAAGGAGACTGAATGAAAAATGAACATTAAGGGGATAATCAATCCCCCTTCTTCTCCGGCCACAACCTGTCCTTTTCTATCCGCTGAAGGGCCAGCCATAGGCGGTGACGAACCCGGGGAATCCTTTCTTCCACATGGTTTAATATTTCCTTAACCACCTGCCTTTTAGTTTTACCGGAAACGGGGCAGGGGTTTTTTATTTGGGGAAGAGGGGCCTTTTGGGAAAAGGCGGTGAGATTTCTTTCAGGAATATAAATGAGGGGCCTGATGAGGGTTAAATCCTTTCGATCCAGATAAGTAAGGGGGAGGAAAGTCCTGGTTCTACCCTCATAAAACATGCTTAAAAAAAGGGTTTCAATGGCATCATCCAGGTGATGGCCCAAAGCCACCTTGTTGCATCCCAGCTCTTTGGCCCGGTTATCCAGGGCGCCTCTCCTCATCCTGGAACAAAGGGAGCAGGGGTTTTTTTCTTTTCGGGTCTCAAAAATGATGGGCCCTATGCGGGTATCCACCTGGTGGTAGGATACTCCTAAAGCCCGACAAATTTCCTCCACAGGCCCGTAGTCCACCTCCCAGCCCAGGTTCACCAGCACCCCTTCCAGTTGAAATTTTACCGGCAAAGATTTTTGCAGGTACCGGAGGACATAAAGAAGTATCATGCTGTCTTTTCCTCCAGAAAGACCTACAGCTATCCGGTCCCCCTCCTGGATCATCTCATGATCCAGGAGGGCTTTTTTTGTTCGGGAAAGTATAAAGCCAGGTACTTTAATTTTCATATATATCACCGTCAAATATTATTTTCATATTCATGTTTTATAATTTTAACACACTTGATTAAAAGATGGTAGGCAGGTAAAAATTAAAGGAGAAAGGCTACCCTTTCCCCAGTTCCTTGAAAAAATTAGAATAAAATTAATTTTTTTAACCTGCAATTATTACTCCCCGGGAAGGGTTTCAAGCTCCAGGACTACCGGCTGGACCTGCCCTTCCCGGGCTGCCCTCCCGGTGGTTTCTCCAATGAGGTCCAGGCGGGAGCGGAAAAAGGGGCAGGCTTTCCCCTCCTTATCTTTTTTCCCCAGGGGTTGAAAGGGAACGAAATAGGTGAGATCCCTTTTAAAAAGGCTTCTCAGGCTGGCCAGAGCTTCCTTACTTTCTTTCCCATAGCTGTGGGGAGCAAGAATTAGAGGCAGGTTTTGGGACAAATTTCCCCGGGCCATCTCCCTCAATAGGGGACCCGGGCAGGGAGCAATTAGGAGCAGGTCTCCCTGGCAAAAAAAGCTGGAGGAAAGACCTTCTCCTTTCCCCACAACAAGGCCCTTAATCCCCTTTTTTATTTCCCTTACCAGGGGGGAATAATCTTCTTCCATTATAAAGAGAAGGGGAAATACTTCCGCCCCCCATTCCCTGAGTTTTATTATTTCCTCCCACACCTGATTCCTATCCTCCCGGGACCAGGGAAAAACAGGGATGATAAAGGTGATTATTTTTCCTTTTAAAAACATAAAAAAGCACCTGCCCTTCACTACAGCATATGCCGGAAGGAAAATTAAGTGCTTCAATATGGAGGGATTATATGAGGTGCTCCAGTCCGAAAACTATTCCCTCTATTTCCGGAAGTTTCCTCAGGGCCATTATCACCCCGGGCATGAAGGAGGTCCGGTTAAGGGAGTCATGCCTAACGGTCAAGGTCTGGCCCAGCCCACCAAAAATCACCTGTTGATGGGCAACCATACCAGGCAGCCTTACACTATGTATTTTTATTCCCTCCAGTTCTCCTCCCCGGACTCCTTCAATCTTTTCGATTTCTTCCGGGAGGGAGGGAGATTCAAAGCCCCGTTCCTCCAAAATCATCTGGGCTGTCTTGATGGCTGTCCCCGAAGGAGCATCCACCTTTTTATCGTGATGAAGCTCTATTATCTCTACACTGTCAAAATAACGGGAAATCATGCGGGAAACCTTCATCATAAGGACGGCTCCCAGGGCAAAGTTGGGAGCAATTACCCCTTTAACTCCCTTCTTTCCTGCTCTTTTTTTAATCCTTTCTACATCGGCATTGGTGATACCCGTGGTTCCTACCACCAGGTCAACCCCGTTATCTATAATAGTTTCAATATTCTTCATCACCGCAAAGGGAGAAGTAAAGTCAACCACTGCATCCGTCTTAATATTCTTGAGGGCGGAATTCAGGTCTTCTGTCACATCTATGCCCAGGCGAGTCAGGCCGCAAATTTCTCCAATATCCTTTCCCACTTCCCGGGGATCCACTGCAGCTACCAGTTCCATGTCTTCTTCTGCCATCACGGCCCTTACCACTTCCCGGCCCATATTTCCACCTGCGCCACTTACCAGGACTCTCATTTTTATTCTCCTTCCTTTTCTTTCTTCTATATCATACATTCTCCTATAAAGAAGGCCCCGTGTCAACCAGAAGCCTTTTTTCTTACCCCTTAGAAGATACATATTATTTTATATAGATGGGGCAAGCTAAAGGAAAAGAAACAGGGAGGCAATAATAATGACCATTAAGATTGGTATCAACGGCTTTGGAAGAATAGGCCGAAACCTTTTGAGGGCTTCACTGGAGTCTGAAAAGGTCCAGGTCACCGCCATTAACGACCTGGGCTCCACCAAAAACCTGGCCCACCTTTTAAAATATGATTCCCTTTACGGGAAATTTCCTGAAGAAGTAGAGTACAAAAATGAAGACCAGCTTTATGTAGGAGGAAGGGGAATCAAATTCTTCCATCAGGGGGAGCCGGAAAAAATACCCTGGGGAAAAGAAGGGGTGGATATTGTCGTGGAATCCACCGGCAGGTTTAAAACCAGGCCCCGGCTGGAGGGGCACCTGAAAGGGGGCGCCCGGAAGGTAATATTGACCACTACCGGCAAGGACCTGGATGTAACGGTGGTTATGGGGGTAAACCAGGAGGAATACAACCCCCGGGAGCACCACTTTATTTCCAACGCCTCCTGCACCACCAACGCCCTGGCTCCCCTGGTAAAAGTCCTGGAGGAGTCCTTCGGCATAGAAAAGGGGCTCATGGTAACCATCCATGCCTATACCAATGACCAAAAGCTTCTGGATCTGCCCCACGACGACCCCCGCCGCTCCAGGGCTGCCGGTCTATCCATGATCCCCACCACTACAGGAGCCGCCCAGGCGGTATCCCTGGTCTTTCCCCATGATTTGGGAGAAATTGACGGTTTATCCATAAGGGTGCCCACTCCCACCGTTTCCCTGATAGATTTTGTGGCTCTCCTCAAGAAAAACACCAGCACCGACCAGGTAAACGAAGCCTTTGAAAAGGCCTCCCGGGAGGAATTGAAGGATATCCTGGGGGTCTCCCAGGAACCCCTGGTTTCGGTAGACTACCGGGGCAGTTCTTATTCCACAGTGGTAGACACCCTTTCTACCATGGTGGCAGGAGGAAACCTGGTTAAAGTTTTATCCTGGTATGATAACGAATGGGGCTACTCCCAGAGGACCCTGGACCTGACGGAATATGTGGCCGAGAAAATATTAGACCCGGCAGCAGTATAGCTGCTGATTTTTGAGGGAAGGAAAGGCCTCTGGCCTTTCCTTTTTGTGTTTGTCAATTATTTCAGTTTGTGGTATTATTACTTTTAAACAAGCACCCCCCAAGGAGGAATTCATTTATGTCTACCTACATGCATCTGGATATTACTTATGATCAGGCCTGCCAGGACCTGTCAAGGAAATCGGCCACGGAAGTTGCCTGGAAAAGCCAGGCGGAATATGATAAAGAAAATAGCTGCTTTTACCTTCCCTTTTTCGGAGAGGATATAGTGGTTACCTATCCCCAGGGAGAAGTAACCTATAAAAACAAGGAGGAGGAAGTTTCCCTGGCGGAAAAAATCCTGGTTCTTCACTACCTGGTGAACGCCCAGGGAACACCCATAAAGGATAACTGGATCCCCTTCCGGGAGATTCCGGGGGGACACATATATGTAAAACCTTTTCAGGGCCGAGCCCTTTACCCTTTCCTGAAAACCTTCGGCCATAACCCGGAAGGGTTCGAAAAGGCCGCTTTGAAGCTAGGGGGCAAAAAGAGGGATATGGGAGATATCAGCTTTGAAATTCCTGTTTTCCCTGCCGTACCCGTTATCTACATTCTGTGGCTGGGGGACGAAGAAGTATCTCCCACGGGCAATATCCTCTTCAATGAAGCAGCCCCTTCCTATCTGCCCACGGAGGATTATGCCATCATCGGAGGCATGACAGTGGGGAAACTTAAAAAGGCAATGGAATAATTTAAAGCCGGGTTTTAAGCCCGGCTTAATTTTTTCCCTCTTATTTTTTGAATTAAATATTTTTGTATACCTCCAGGAAACCAGGGTAATCTAAAAAGTAAAGAAGGTTAAATCCACCGGGGGGTTTTTATATGGAAAAAGTATGCCCTTTATGCAACGGAATGCTGGACCAGAAGGTAGTATGCCACCACTGCCGGGACACCATGGAAAACTGGGGAGTCCTGGACAACTACTTTGACCGCTATGGGCCCTACCTGGATCATGACTTTTTCAGCTATCCCTGGGAAGAAGAAAGGGAAAGGGAAGTCAATAACCGCCAATACTGTACCCATTACATGTACTGCCCCCACTGCCAGGAGGGAATTACCCGTATCATTACCAAACGGTACATTTAACTGGGGACAAAGGAGTAATTATTATTTACGGGGCTTGTTGGTAGAAAATTTTAACTGCTGGTACAGGGGGCAATGGCGGAGAAGGGCTGTAAATAACAGATAAATCCCCAGGGCTGCCAGCAACAGCCCCCCTCGGCCCGTCACCAGGTGAAAAAAAACGGCGATTAAAAACAGGACCCCCAGGAATAACCTGGCTGCCTGATCCCATCTTCCCATGTTTTTAAGCATAAAAACTCACTCCTCTCCTCTTTATATTATAACTGATATCCCCAAATAATATCTTCCACTTTTCTCAAAAATTGAATAAGACAGGAGAGGTTATCTCCTGTCTTATTAATGGAGCATGTCCTGGTCATCATTGGGTTTTAATGAATCCAGGAGCTCCTTCAGTTCACTTTGCTTTTCCTCATCCAGGTCCTCAATGTTTACTGCCTGGGTAACTACTTTATCGGTAACGTATAGATCTACCCCCGCCCTTAGGGCCAGGGCTATAGCATCGCTGGGACGGGAATCCAAAACTATTTCTTCCTTATCCTGTATCAGGTATATTTCCGCATAATAGGTCCCCTCCCGGATATCACTCACCACAATTTTTTTAACCTGGGCATCCATGGTCTGGCAAAGGTTGTTCATGAGATCATGGGTCATGGGACGAGGAGTTATAACTCCGTGAAGGGTTATGGCTATGGCCTGGGCTTCAAAAACCCCTATCCAGATAGGCAGGATTTTTGTTTCCCCGGAATCTACCAGAAGCACTACGGAGCCGGCCTGCTCATCAAAAACCACTTCTTTTACTTTCATTATTTCCAAATTTTCTAACCTCCTTTCCAGGAGAATAGCTCTGCCTTACCTTTAAACTTCCATAAATAAGCCGGATATCCTGCCAAAAATTATTCTTTACCCTCCTGCTGTCTTAAGGCAGCATTTCTTTCCTGCATGAGATGCCAGACTACCCGGTTAGCAAAGGCAGACTGGTAGGGGTTTTCCTCATCTCCCATTTTCTCTTCAATAATTTCCAGGGCCCGGGGCCTTTCCTTGCAGAGGCCTCCTACCGCCCGGGACATTTGCTCCCAGGACATACCGTATATTTTGCCCTTATCAATTAATTCAAAAAGGATGGGGAGCACCCGGGGCTGACCCAGGGCACAAAGGGTAGTAATAAGGCACTGAATCACATAGTCGTCTTCTTCTTTTTTTAGAAGTTCCAGCAGTTTATCAGCAATTTTAATTTTTTGTTCATGGTGGAAGGTCAGGCTCTGCAGGGTAAGCCTTACCATCATATGCTTCTTCTCTTCAATCACCTGGGGCAGTATTTCCAGGAGAAGGTTCGCCGTTTTTTCCTCGGGAAGAAGGGTCATCAGCCGAAGAGAGTTCATCCTGGCAATAACATCCTCTCCCTGGGCCAATTCAATAAGCTTGTCATTAATATCCCGGCCCAGGGATTTAAGAATGGCCACATCTCCTCCTCCCCCCTCCATATTCTCCTGGAGGTATGAGTGGAGATAGGTTAAGGGCTCCACCAGCTCCAGGCCGTATTCCTTTAATTGATCCGGTTCTACCTTTTCTCCCCGGCCTACCTGGTAAAGGAGCTTATCCCTGGTGCTCCAGTTTTCCGTAAGGTCCTCCTGGAGGGTTTCCTGGAGGATGGTGGCACAGTTGAACCGGACCACAAAATGCTCCTCCTCATCCCGGGCCATTTCCCTCAAGGTATTCACCCACTGGATGATGGGGTTTTCCTGGCTGAGCTTTTCTACCATATCCTTTTCCGGTATAGGCAGAGAACTGGAGACAGCCAGGCGATTGGAAACAGGCTTCCCCCTATCCTTAAGAATATTCAAAAAATCTTCCAGGATAAATTCCAGGCGGCAGGTGGCCAGTACGGATATGATGGCATACTGCTCTTCCAGGGTGGTGCTTTCCCGGTTATAAACTTCCCATAGTTTATCTATATAAACCCTTTCATTGTAGGGAAAGAAATGGTAAATGGCTTCAAACCTGACTCTCCAGGAGGAAGAATCCAGATAAGGCATAACCAGCTCCGTTTGTGTCGGGTTATTTCTTTCTATACAAAGGAAAACATTCATCTGGCCATCGGGGTCTTTGTCCGCTCCCTCCAGGAGCAGGTCCGCCTGCTCTTTAAACATTTCATCTTCTCCCAGGGGCTGGTAGGTGGTATCCCCTACTTCCAGTTCTTCAAAACTCTTTTCCCAGGCCTCCGACCAGGCTCCCGAAAGAAATATTATTTCCTCCCGGGGCATTTTTATAATATCTTCTTTCAGAAAGGATAGACCCTTGTAAGCCAGGAACTGAACCAGGGACCTCTTGAAATAGGGTAGGTGTTCCATCATGTTTTTCTTTAACACCATGTAAAGACCTTCCCTGGCAGCCCGCTCCTCCAGAAACCTATCCATCAACAGCTGGTAAAAGAGAAGCCTTTCATCCAGAATTATAGTCTTATTAATCCTATCCCAAATCCACTGAGATTCCTTAACCTGGGGAAGCCTCCAAAAACCTGCCAGCATGAGGCTTGCCTTTTGGGGATCCTCCTTTTCCATTTCTTCAATATATTTTTTGTATTCATCTTCATCCTTACATAAGGCAGCCAGGGCTTCGCTGTAAATGGTTAACTGGTCTGCCTCCTCTTTTCCCTTGATCCTCTTCATAATTTCCTCGGCCGCCTCGGACTTTTTCTCTTGCAGGGCCTCTAAGGCAGGATCCACATCCTCTTTAAAGCCTTCGGCAATCAGGACATCTAAAAGCTTATCCACGGGCTTACCCGCCAGGGGGTTTTGGGGCCCTTTTTTTACTTTTCGCTTTTTCTTAGACATTAAAATACCTCCTATATGAATAACTTAATTTTCTCTAGAAAGGAAGGAAGCTCCTCTAACTTCCCCCGGTAATCAGCCTGGAAAGAGGAATCCCCCCGATCCACCAGGAAGTCCTCCACCAGGAAAGTCTTTATTCCCAGGCGGGCCGCAGCCAGGTCATCCTGGATGTCATTGCCTATCATGAGGCATTCCCGGGGCTGGACGCCTACTTTATCCAGGATTTCCTGGAAATAGTGGGGGCTGGGTTTACAAAAGTGCATGTTTTCATAACTGGTAATCAACTGATAGGGAAAATCGTGAACTTCTCCCCATTCCATCCTCTGTTTTATGGCGGTAAAGGGAAAAACGGGATTGGTAGCTAAAACAAGCTGGTAGCCCAAACTTCGGGCTTCCTCCAGGACCTTCCTGGCTTGAGGATGGAGGGAGGTATAAACCTTCAGGTTTTTAAACCTGTGCCGGTAAAAATTATCTATCTCTTCTTCCAGCAACTGCCGGGGCTTATCAACCCTTTTCAAAAAGGTTTTCCAGAAAACTTCCCGATTGGTGGTATGGGGATCCTGGTTTTCAATCATTTTCCGGGTGGAATAATTGAGATGTTCCTGGAGTTCAAGGGGATGAATAATATGCCTCAGGTGATCTCCCAGTTCCCGGAAATATTCCTTTATAAAGACCCTCATATCCACTTTAATTAAAGTTCCGTCCAGGTCAAATAATAAAATTTTAAACATTTTTCCCCTCTTTCTATTAAAAGCGCTGCAGGTGGTGTAGGGAAACCAGGTAATTGGGGTAGTAGGGATCCTCGATAGTTACAGGAATGACCCTTACCTCTTCCTGGAATCCTCCCTTGTCCTTCAGCCTTTCCAGAGCCTGGTAAGTCACAGGCCTGCGGGCATGGGTTAGGAGAAGATTTCCCTTCTCCTTCAAGTTTGATAACAGGATTTCTTCAGCATAAGGATTGAGCCGGGGGTTATACAGGATATCGGAACCCAGTATCCAATCAAATTTTTTCTCCAGGTTGAAATCTCTCCAGTCCCCCAGGTAAGTATCCACCTCTTTGACCCCGTTGGCCCGGGCATTAACCACGGTCATCTCCAGGGCTTCCTCCTTGTAATCGGAAAAGGTAACCCGGGCTCCCTTCAGTCCTGCCACTATACCGGGAAGGCCCAATCCGGCTCCCAGTTCCATAACCTCCATCCCCTGGAAATCAATATGGTCCCATATATGCCAGGCCATGGGACGGGCTGCCGGCCATATATCAGCCCAGTAGGGAATATTATCCTCATCATTGGGGTTGGTTACCAAAGCTTCTATATCCTTTACCACTAACAGCCTTATTTCCCTGTCGGAAAGATAAAAAACTTCTTCCCTGGTTTCTATGCCCATAATTTAATAATCTCCTTCCCCACAATCCTTTTAAAACTCTTAAAGATACTTCTACTTTAAATATAAAATTCCTTCTTTTTCCCCTGCCGGGCCGAAGGGGTGAAAAAATCATTTTCCTTTTCAGTCAGGGGTCAACTGTTATAATTATCCGGTTTTAAATTGATTTTCTGGCAATAATAAAGATAAACTCAAAGAAGGGAGGATCTTTTACCGTGAACAGGGTTAAAGAAATATTAAAAGATGCCGGCCAACTTCCCGAGCTCAATATGGTAGAAAGAAAACTGGATAAGGCCCTATACTCCGGAAGTCCTTTTATAAGGGAGCTTTCTACCCGGATGCTAAAAGGAGGAAAGAGGTTGAGGCCCCTTTTGATTATTCTGTCCGCTTCCTTCTATCCCCATTCCAAAGCTTCTTTGGTAGAAACCTGTGCCGCTGTAGAGCTTATTCATACGGCTTCCCTGGTCCATGATGACATCATAGATGAAGGGGATAAGCGGAAGGGAATGCCCACCATCAACAACCAGTGGGGTAATTCCAT
This sequence comes from Bacillota bacterium, assembly GCA_007121375.1. Classification (GTDB taxonomy): domain Bacteria; phylum Bacillota; class Dethiobacteria; order SKNC01; family SKNC01; genus SKLX01. The sequence continues at coordinate 16,891 of SKLX01000191.1, forward strand.
GGCCGTTTTAACGGGCGATTTTTTATTCGCCCGGGCCTTTGAACTCTTAACCAGATGCAGGGAGTACCAGATCCTGGAGCTTATGACCGAAAGCATCAGCCTCATGTGTGAGGGAGAGGTGGAGCAGGCCCGCCAGGCCTGGAGCACCGGGAAAAAAGAGGAGGACTACCTGGAGCAGGTTTACAAGAAAACAGCCTTTTTTATATCCGCCTGCTGCCGGGCAGGAGGTCTTCTGGTGGGGATGCCCCAGGAGGAACTGGACTCCCTGTCCTGTTACGGCCTCCACCTGGGTTACGCCTACCAGATAACCGATGACCTGCTGGACTGCTCTTCCCCCCGGGTAACGGGTAAGCCTGCCGGAAAAGACCTGGCCCAGGGGGTAATCAACCTTCCCTTAATCCTGCTCCTGGAAAACCCCCTTTACGGGGATAAAGTTAAGGCTATTATAAAGGAGGGCCATATAAGTCCTGCCAGCAGAGACTATATTAAATATGCCCTGGAGAAAAGCGGAGCCCTGGAGGGGTGCCGGGACAAAGCCCGGGAAAGGATCAGGTGGGCCAGGGAAAGCCTGAAATCCTTGCCTGCCGGATTTTCCCGGGAAGCCCTGGAAGGCCTGGCCCACCATACTCTCCTGAGGGAAAAGTAATATTAAAGTATCCCCACCTGGCGAAGCCCTTTACAGAAGCGGTACATACCCCGGCTGTCCGGGCCGGCTTCCTTCAGGAGCTCTCCCGCTGCCGGCAAAAGGCCCTGTTTATCCACCTTGGGATCGGACAGGTACATGGCCAAAAGGCCTTTAATCACCATCTGGTGAAAATCAGAATGGGACAGGTTTTGAGCCTTTTCCAGGGAACGCCTTAAAAAGTATTTCAACCGCTCCAGGCACTCCTCCTCCCCCCCGTAATAGCTTACAAAGTTCAGGTCCCGGTGGGTCCGGTCCTCCTGCTGGTCGATGAAATAATCCAGGAGGATGTGAAGACCCCCTATCCAGGGGAAATAAGCCTCTACCAGGTCATTAATTTCTTCCTCCCTTAAACTTTTCTCCCCCGAAGCCGCCAGGAGCATAAATATTCCCAGAGTAGAACCCGTAGCAGCAGAAAACTCCCACCAGTAGATATGGGGAAATTCCTCCCGGTGCCGGCCAAACCATTCCCTTAATTTATCCTCCCTTACCTCCAGGGGTAAGTGCTTGTAAACCTGGAGGTCGCTGTAAAGGGAAGCCAGCTTTAAACACCTGCCCTGAACCCTACCGTAGGAGGGGAAATATTGAAGGCCCTCCCGGGAAGCCCTTACCAGGGCCTTCAGGTAGCCTCCATCCTCCCCATGGGTATAATACCGGTAGTAGGAAAAATCAAGGGGGGAGGGATTTAGAGAGTCCATCATGGCCTGGTGGAGCTGGCGAAAGGCCCTTTCTTCCTGGCATCCCACCCGATCACACAGGTTATCCAGGTAATCACTTATGGTTTGAACAGCCACAATGGTTGATACCAGGGGTTCCATCAGGGAAGGTTGGTACAGGGCAAATATGCTCCCCCCCTGGCAGTGGAAGCGCTTATCCCTGATGCTGGCCAGGGCCTGTTCTTTTAGTTCCCCCGGGGGACAGGATTCCAGATATTTTTTCCATTTATTCAGCTCCCTGTCCACCAGGGGGAAAACCCGGGTTACAAAGCGGGTCAGGGTATTCAGCTGCCAGGCTCCCTTTTTTATATCCAGCATTATTAAACCTCCTGCCATCTTTTATCCTTCGACAAATTATTTCCCGGGAAATACACTACTGGCATAATTTTCTCCTTTTTATGTAAGCTCCAAGGATCATGCCGCTAATGAAACCTCCCACATGGGCCCACCAGGCAATAACCTGCATTTCGGGAGACATGACAAGTTCCGCTACCCCGCTGGCTAGCTGGATAAAAAACCAGAGAAATAAAAAAATAACGGCGGGAATCTCCACAAAAGTGAAAAAAATTCCCAGGGGCAGCAGGGTGAGGACCTTGGCCCAGGGGTAAAGGATAAGGTAAGCCCCTAAAACCCCGGCAATAGCTCCGCTGGCTCCGATAAGGGGTACCGAGGAAAGGGGGTCAAATAAAATATGGGAAAAATGCCCTACTATTCCCATGATTAAATAAACTAAAAGGTACTTTAAGGGCCCCAGGCAGTCTTCAATATTATCACCGAAAACCCACAGGTAAAGCATGTTTCCCACCAGGTGAAGCCAGCCTCCATGTAAAAAGGTAGCCGTAAACAGGGGTAGAAGGGGGGCAAACCCTTCCAGGATAAGGTCCCCGGGGGTCAGGGTGGTAAGATGTCGGGGAACTACCCCGAAGGTGAAAACCAGTTCCTGGACCTCCTGGGAGGATAAAAGGACCTGATACATAAAAACTAATACATTTATGCCAATAAGGGTTTTATTAACCAGGGGGAAACGCCGGGGGCGTATATTGTCCTTAATGGGTATCATTTCTTTTCTCCTTAAAACTTTCCTTATTACTCCATTTAAATCCTTCCTTAATTATATATAATATGATGTCTAAAATCCAGGAAAAGTATCCTTTAAAAAAGAAAGGGCTCCTTTTCAGGAGCCCAGGGGTTAAAGGGTTAATGACCTTCCTTATTGACTGGAAACTCAATACCTTCTCTTTTTAATTGGGGTAGGGTAGCCTTTTCCATTTCCTCTCCGGAAACTTTCTCCAGGAGATTAAGGGGTAGGTTAGAGCCCCTGTTGGCTACCAGGAAAACTTCAAATTCCGGGGTAACCCACCGGGCAATGCTGCTGTTTCCTGTATATAGATCCATCACATTCCAGGCCCCCTTGTTAACCTCCACATACCCTTCTCCCAGTTTACCCAGTTGAGAATCGGAAAAGAAAGCCCTATTCCCGGGAGAGGAGGAAAGGTATACATCCAGGAAATCCATTTCCTGTTCCCCTCTAAACCTTAAAACATAATCGTAAAAGGGGTTTTGCTCCAGTATGCCTACGGCAAAAAGTTCAAAATGGGAGGGAAGATTTTCCTTAAGTTTATCCAGATTAACAGGGGTTTTTATCTCCTCCAGGCTGCCCCGGTGGTTAATTTCTTCATATTCCCACTCCTTTTCCTGCTCCAGGATCATGGTTTCTTCCCGGTTTTCCAACCCTTCATGGAGGAAGAGCTCCGGGTCTACCTGGGGATTAATCTCTATTTCCTTAAACTCCACTACCAGGGTGCTGGTTCCATCATGATGGATTAATTCTTTCCTCAAGGGCAGGTTGGTCTCTTTATCAATCCACATCCGGTGGTAATAATCTGTGTACCTGTATTCCAGCACCAGAGCCTGCCGGTCCAGGAGGGTCTCTTCTCCCAGCTCCCGGACCTCTTCCGCCCCTTTCAGCTCCCACACCTGGTTGCCGATATGGTAGCGCCAGAGCTCCTTCTCCGGGAATACATTATCTACTGTTATATCGTGGGGATAAATAGAAACCAGCCGCTCCCCGTCGCTTATATTCTTAACTTCCCTGCCGTCAAACTGGTGGACGGCCCTGTACTTCCAGGGCTTTTGGTAGGTTATTTCAATGGTTTCTTGATAGTCTACTTCCCCATTGCTTTTGGACCTGATTTCCGCCGTTCCCGCATAACTTTCCAAATCCTCGTAGGCCCTTACCACTGCGTGAACGATGTTTTGCCGGGGTAAAAATTCCATGTCCATAACCCCCAGGAAAGCGGCAAATATTATAAGGGCGGCGGCGGCCACCAGAGCGGACTTCTTGAATCTCCAGGCCAGAGAGCTTTTTCCCTTCTGCTGGCTCCTGTCCCCGGCCCTTCCTCCCCCGGCTGCCGGTAGGCTGTTTTCTTTCCTTTCTTCATCTTCCCGGGTACTCTGGGTCCTTCTAACAGCCCTGACGGTTTCAAATAGTTTTTCTGTTTCTTCATCCACCTGGGAAGTATGGTAAGCCCGGGGCTTTCTTTCCTTGTTCAGATCATCTATAAAATCGGAAAGTAAATCCTTTTTCCTGGAATCAGTCATGGAAAAACCCCCTTTCTTCAAGTATTTCCCTGAGGGATTGGAGAGCCCTGTACTGGAGGCTTCTTATGGCCCCAGGATTTCTCCCCATCTTCAAGGCAGTTTCCTTGACAGAGTAGCCCTCTACAATCCTTAGATTAATAACCTGCTGGTAATCTTCCGAGAGAAAGGCCATGGCTTCTTCCAATACCATCTTTTCCTCCTGCCTTTCCTCCCGGGTGCTTTCCCAAAGGCCACCTTCTTGAATATTCTCCAGGTCAACCATTTGTGGATCCCTTCCTCTCCTTCGCCACAGGTCCTTCAGGAGATTGCGAGCAGTTTGAAAGGTATAGGCCCTTACTTTTCCCTCCTCCACCTTGCCCTCCTGAAGTTTGGGAATGACCCTTTTAAAGGCATCCTGGGTCAACTCCTCTGCCTCTTCTTTGTTTTGCACTTTATAGTATACAAAACGGTAAATCTCTGGCCAAAGATCCCCGATTAATTCTTCCAGGTCCCTGGTAACTCCCGCGGAAATCATTTGAATCACCTCGATTTTGGTGTTCTATTCTTTCATGACGCTTAAGGGTTTAAATTGTCACACCATTTTTTAAAAAGTCAAAAGGATAATTTCTCAAATACCTGATTCTTTTAGCCACAAAGAAAGTCCTCTATTTCCCTTTAAGTACTTACAGGAAAAAGAGGACTTTACTTCTTTATCATAATCATAAGTTAAAAGATATGCAGCAGGTTAGATTCTTAAACTTACTCCTTTATCTTTTTCTTAATAAAATAGCCGGAAGGATCAATAACTTCCCGGATAAGCTTTAACTCTTTCTCAGTGGGAGGTTCAAATTCTTCTACTTTGTCGGGTATCTTCAACTCAAACCCCGTAGCATCTACCACGCTTTCCACCGTTTCTCCCGGCATGGTAGCCAGGAGTTCCATTCGCCGGGTATCGTCATCAAAGCCCATGACCGCCCTGGTGGTAATTACCCGGTGGGGCCCCTTTCCGACCAGGCCCGCCTTCTCCCGGGCTTCGGGGCTACCATCCAGGTATCCGGGACTGGTAATATAATTAAGCTTTTCGTTAAACCGGCGCCGCTCGTGGACCATAATGATGATGGTCCTTTCACAAGAGGAGGCCATGTCACTGGCACCCCCGCTTCCTGGCAGCCTCACCTTG
>SKLX01000197.1 GCA_007121375.1 Bacillota bacterium
CAAAAATAAAAGCCACGGTAATGACTGTAGAAGTAGTGCTCCAGGTGGAAAGGCTCATTGCCTTTCCACCTGGAGAAGGAGAGGTGAAAAAGTCTTAAGGAGAAGCCTGGCAACCCATGTTGTTATTTTTTTTGTTTTTGTGCTACTTATAATATTCTACCTTACCTACTAAAACCCTTTTTATTAACAAATATTTTTTAATTTTTTTATTTTAAAAGGCCGTATTTCAACTTTACCCGCTCCAAAATTCTTTGCCCCTGACCGGAAAAAATTTGTGTCCAAATAAAAAGGCCAGAAAGGTACTCTAATGCTTTAAACCTTCCTGGCCTTATTACAGGGTCGTGCTATTTAATGTATTTGCGTCGATACAAAATAAAGAAATTTTAACTGTCCTTCTATCCACATTTGGAGCACAAGAACCGTCCCCGTGATGCTGGGACTATTTAGCTGTCCAGGATCTTATCTACTTCCTCCCGGTCCATATCCATCACGTAGTCTATGCCCGTGATATCCGCTGCTTCCCGGGTAAGGGCGCATATATCATCTCTGGTAATGTGTTCCAGGGCAAATTTGCGACTGCCGCACATGAGCTGTTGAAGCCCCTGGGCCAATCGATGGTAATAGGTGTATACACCCAGAGCGGCAGGAGGTACCTTCTTAAAAGTATCCTCACCCAGCTCTTCCTTCAGCTCCGAAGCGGTAACAAAAATTCCCTCCACATCCTGGCCAAACCTTTCCACATAGACAGGAATTTTACCTTCTTCTATTTTGCCACCTATAGTTTTACCCACCATGGCCGCCGCAAGGGGAGAACGGGCCATACCGATAAGCTTCGTATAAGGAGCTCCCAGGGCCAGACCTTTAAACATCTGGTCTTCCAGTATGAAGCCTCCCGCCAGGGCTAAAGGAGGAACATATTTACCCTTTTCCTCCAGCCTACGGCAGTATTCACGGGTAAGGGCATGAAGTTCCACCAGAGGTACACCCCATTCATTCATCATCCGCCAGGGGCTCATCCCCGTCCCTCCACCGGCACCATCCACCGTCAGGTAATCAAGTTTGGCTTCAGAAGCAAACTTGACGGCCCGGGCCAGGTCAGCTGGACGATAGGCTCCAGTCTTTAAAGTTATATGCTTGGCCCCCGCGGCCCTTAATTCTTCAACCCTCTTCATAAAGGATTCATATTCCACCATACCTACCCGGGAGTGCCTTTCAAATTCGGTAAAGCCACCCCGGTTGAAGGATTCTATAACATAAGGATTTTCCGGGTCGGGAAGGACAATATAACCCCTCTTTTTAAGCATCTGGGCCTTCTCCAGGCTGCTAATTTTAACTTCCCCCCCGATATCCTTGGCTCCCTGACCCCACTTAAGCTCTACTACTTCTACTCCCAATTCATTTATCACATAATCCATAACACCCAGGCGGTTGTCTTCAATATTTTCCTGTACCACTATAGCTCCATAACCGTCCCTTTGCCAGTTTTGGAAGGTTTCAACCCGAGCCCGCAAGTCTGGAGCCTCCCGGACCCTGCCTCCCTCAATAATAGCTTTCGGATCCATACCGGCAACATTTTCACCAATAGTAAGGATAGTACCCGTCAGGGCAGCTCCTATAGCGAGACCATCCCAGTTGTTATGGGCTACATCCGTTGAACCTATACCCGGTATAACTATAGGAAGTTTAACTTTGATGCCTTCTTCATTTCCTACCTTTGTATCCAGCTTAACATTAGAAAATATGGCTTTATCACTATCGGCCTCAATGCCGACTGCCCCTACAGCAGTTCCCATGATATTAAAATGGGAATAATCTATGGGATAATCTTTTTCCGATGCAGATGTAGTAGTGCCAAAGGGTTGTGGGTATAAAACTTCATGACCGCGAAAAGAAGACCTTCCTACCTCACAAATACCCTGACATCCTTCCACACAGACTGAACACATCCCGCTAAAAGGGCATATCGAATCTTTCGTCCGATTCTTGGTCAGCGTCGCCGCTGAAGCGTTTAATTTGGAAAAGCTCACCTTCCCCTCTCCTTTCATTGAGCAAAATATGCTTTCGTATTATAAATAATAACTGCCAAGAGAAAATTCGTCAAGGCTATCCTGTATTTTGAAATTAAATTCTGTTATATGAAATTGTCCGGCCCTTTGGTGGGTATAAAGATTTGTGGATTATTCTATGCAGAAACAGAGAGAAGGGTTAATAAAAAAATTAATCCCCTGGTTTATTTCAGGGGATCAAAATCGTTTACTAAATTTTTTATTTTCTTTTAACTGTCCAGGATCTTATCTACTTCCTCCCGGTCCAAATCCATTACATAATCAATACCGCTGACTTCTGCTGATTCCCGGGTCAGGGCACATAAATCATTTCTGCTCAGGTACTCCAGGGCAAATTTACGGCTGCCGCACATGAGCTGCTGCATGCCCTGCTGAAGGCGGTGGTAATAGGTGTATAATCCCAGGGCAGCAGGAGGAACTTTTTTAAAGGTTTCTTCTCCCAGTTCTTCCTTTAACTCTGAAGCAGTTACAAAAATATCTTCCACATCAGTACCAAAGCGTTCTACATAAACGGGAAGCTTTTCTTCATGAATTCTCTTGCCAATAGTTTTACCTACCATGACTGCCGCAATGGGGGAACGGGCCATACCAATTAACTTCGTATAAGGAGCTCCCAGGGCCAGACCTTTGATAATCTGGTCCTCCATGGTAAAACCTCCGGCAAAGGCCAGGTCGGGGACATATTTGCCCTTTTCATCCAGTCTACGGCAGTATTCATGGGTGAGGGAATGTAATTCTACCAGGGGTACTCCCCACTCGTTCATCATTCTCCAGGGACTCATCCCCGTGCCTCCACCGGCACCATCCACCGTCAGGTAATCTATCTTGGCTTCCGAAGCAAATTTAACCGCCCGGGCCAAGTCAGCAGGACGGTAAGCACCTGTCTTTAAAGTTATATGCTTGGCCCCCGCGGCCCTTAATTCTTCAACCCTTTTCATGAAGGATTCAAATTCTACCATGCCTACCCGGGAGTGTCTTTCAAATTCGGTAAAGGCTTTCTTTTTAAAGGCCTCTATTACGGAAGGACTCTCGGGGTCGGGAAGGACCACATACCCTCTCTTTTTAAGCATCTGGGCCTTTTCCAGGCTTTTGATCTTAACTTCTCCTCCTATATCCTTGGCTCCCTGCCCCCATTTAACTTCTACTACTTCTACTCCCAGTTCATTAATAACATACTCCTGAACTCCAAGCCTTGTATCTTCCACATTTGCTTGAACTACTATAGCACCATAACCATCCCTCTGCCAGTCTTGAAACATTTTGATCCTGTTTTTCAGATCTACCGTGCTTTTTACTTTACCACTTTCAATCTGGCTTTTTTCATCCATACCGCAAACATTTTCGCCGATGGTTAATATGGTTCCCGTCAAGGCCGCTCCCACTGCCAGGCCTTCCCAGTTATCCTTGGCTACCTGGGTAGAACCAATGCCGGGAATTACAAAGGGCATTTTAAGCTTAATTCCGTCACCCCGGCCCACCTTTGTCTCAATTTTTGCGGCGGGGAAAATAGCCTTGTCGCTGTCAGCTTCTATCCCGACAGCCCCCACGGCTGTTCCCATGATGGAAAAATGGGAATAATCGATGGGATAATCCTTTTCAGAAGCGGTGGTAATAATACCAAAGGGTTGGGGGTATATAGTTTCATGACCCCGGTAGGCGGACTTACCAATTTCACACATTCCTACGCAGCCCTCCACGCATGTAGAACACATACCGCTAAAGGGACTGACTGAACCTGCTGTGCGGTTTTTGGTTAAAGTTGCTGCTGAAGCATTTAATCTAGAATAACTCATAAGATTCTCCTCTCTCTTATTCTTTAGGTTTTCTTTTGGTATCCAATTCACAGGCTACACAGGGATCCATGTAACACATCACATCATCAAAGTGTTCCAGGCAGGGGGGAGAAAGATTCAAACAGGCATTACATATGGTACTTTCCTCCTGGGGACCCTGGCACCTGGCCTGACAGGTAGGACAAATGTACATGCAGGCCCCACACAAACGACAGTCTTCGGATTTTCTTTCAAAGGGGGTAGATACCAAACGCCTTCCTCCCCTGTTAATGAAACTGATAGCTTTAGCCTGCATCTGTTCATCACACATTCTTACACAAAGGCCGCAGAGGATACAATCTTCATTTTTGGGACGGAAGCGTACTGAGGTAACATGATAATTAGATGCCAGATCCTGAATTACCTTAGAGGAGGGGCAGGTAGCAAGGTAAAGCTCAATAAGCATTTTTCTAGATTTTACCACCCTTTCCGAATGGGTCCTGACTATCATCCCTTCCCTGACCCGGTAGGTACAAGAGGAGACCAGGCGGGAACGGCCTGGCTCGCCTATCTCTACCAGGCATAAACGGCAGGCCCCATAGGGAGTAAGTCCTTCATCATAACAAAGGGTGGGAATTTCTATACCATAAAAATTTGCTGCTTCCAGTAGAGTAGTTCCCTTTTCCACTGAAACTTCCGTTCCATTTAAGGTAAATTTAATCATAGAAACACCTCTTATTTTTTATTAACCGCATCATATTTACATACCTCCAGGCAGATACCGCAACTGGTGCATTTTTCTTGAATTATGGCATGGGGCTCCTTTTTTTCTCCCTGGATAGCTTCCGCAGGACATTTTTTCAGGCATACTCCACATCCATTGCAGAGCTCTTCATTAATAGTAAAGGTGATTAAATCCCTGCATACTCCGGCAGGACATTCTTTATCCATAATATGAGCCCGGTATTCATCTTCAAAATATCTGATGGTTGATAGGACAGGGTTAGGGCAGCTTTGCCCCAAACCGCACATGGTAGAATCTTTAACCACCTGGGCTAATTCTCCAAGGAGGTCCAGCTGTTCTAAAGAGCTTTCTCCCCGAGATACATCCTCCATTATTTCCAGCATCCTGGTTATCCCTTCCCGACAAGAGAAACAACAACCGCATGACTCATCCTGGGTAAAGAGTAAAAAGTACTTGGCCACATCTACCATGCAGGTATCTTCATCCATGACAATCATACCACCTGAACCCATCATAGATCCTGCTTCTGTCAGTTTTTCATAATCTACGGGCAGATCAAGCAATCTTTCCGGGATACATCCTCCTGAAGGACCTCCCGTTTGCACCGCCTTTAACTTCTTGCCATCAGGGACTCCCCCTCCCAGATCATATACCAGTTCCTTTAAGGTAATGCCCATGGGAACCTCAACCAATCCAGTGTTATTTACCTTACCGGTGAGGGAAAATATCATGGTGCCTTTACTGTTTTCCGTGCCAATACTGGAAAACCACCTGGCACCTTTTTCAATTATAAGGGGAATATTGGCCCAGGTCTTTACATTGTTCAATATGGTGGGTTTATTCCATAGTCCCTTTTCTGTGGCATGGGTGTGCTTGTCCCGGGGCTCACCAACTTTACCCTCAATAGAAGCTATGGAAGCACTGGATTCCCCACAGACAAAGGCTCCTCCCCCACGGTTTATCTTTATATCAAAACTAAAATTGCTGCCCAGGATGTTTTCTCCCAAAAGCCCGTATTCCTTAGCCTGATCAATGGCAATGCTCAGGTTTTTAATGGCCAGGGGATATTCCCGGCGAACATAAACATATCCTTCGGGTGAATTTACCACATAGGCTCCAATGATCATCCCCTCTATAACAGAGTGGGGATTACCCTCCAAAATGCTTCTATCCTGGAAACAGCCGGGATCCCCTTCATCAGCGTTACATATTAAATACTTGGGGTAACCAGGTGCATTAAAACAGGACTCCCATTTACGTCCCGTGGGAAAACCAGCTCCCCCCCGTCCCCTGAGGCCAGAGGCTTTTACCTCCTCCAGGACCTCCTGGGGAGTCATCTCTTCCAGGGCTTTTCTTAAAGAAGCATATCCTCCTAAGGCCAGGTAATCCTCAATTTTTGTAGGTTCCAGCTGGCCGTTATTACCAAACGTTAGACGAAGCTGTTTATTATAAAAGGGAACCTCCTCTTCCAGGGCAATACGTTCTCCCGTTACGGGGTTGACATATAAAAGCCGCTCCAGGATTTCCTCCTTTAAAAGGGTTTTATCTACAATTTCTCCCACATCCTCCGGCTGCACCCGGCAGTATAATATATTCCTGGGCTTTAAAACTATTAGGGGCCCCTGCTCACAAAATCCGTGGCAGCCCGTTAGCTTGGTGTCAATATTAGCTTCAATACCTCTTTCCTTTATTAAGGCTTCAAAGGCAGAAGCCACCTCCAGGGCCCCGGAAGCAGAACAACCAGTACCCGTGCATATTGATATACAAGGCTTGTCCTTATCCATACTTTCCAATATGGATTCCCTCAACTTTTCAAGCTCAGCTGGACTATTTATCTTCTTCATGATTTCCTCCCAGCATTTTATCAATTTTGTCCGGTGTAAGATTTCCAAAGTACTTATCATCTATCATTACCAGTGGGCCCAAAGCACAGGCCCCCAGGCAGTTTACCGTTTCTACAGTATATTTCCCGTCATCAGTTGTCTTCCCTGGTTCAACTTGAAGGTTACGAGTTATCTTTTCCAGTATTTGCGAAGCTCCCCTTACATGGCAGGCCGTTCCCAAACAGACCTGAAGTTCGTGCTCTCCCCTGGGGGTAAGGCTAAAACATTTGTAGAAAGTAGCCAGGCTGTAAAGCTCACTCAAGGAGATATTCAATGCTTTAGAAACCCTTTTCAAGGCCTCTTCAGGTAAATAGCGGTATTCATCATTAATTTCCTGCATCAATGGAATGTATGGTGCTTTATCGTGACGATATTTTTCAATTATTTGATCAACTTTATCCAGGTCTAATTTCAAAGATTCCGTCCTTTGCTCTGCCATTTAATCCCTCCTTTTCTCCTTAATATTTGGTAATGTAAAATTACATAAATTTTACTAAAAATTATTTAAAATTTTACAGTTTTTTAATCCTAATACCGCTTTGATTATAAACTTCCTCTAAAGTTCATGTCAAGCAAATTTCTTTTACAATATGAAAATGAGAATATTTTCACTATGCAACCCTTTCTTTCATTATATAAAAGGAAGAAAGACTGAAAGAAAAAAAAGGGAACCGGCACCTGTATAAGTACCATTCCCCTTTTCTTTACCAGCTCATAGAACCTTCACTGGGGTATTTCCTTGTCAGTAGC
>SKLX01000142.1 GCA_007121375.1 Bacillota bacterium
AATTCAAGGCGGGCCTGTGCTTTAGCTTAGGCTCTTTTTTACATGCGGCTTGGTAGTAGTTTTCTTGGGGGTATCAATGTGTCCGGGTCAAAGCTTTTAAGCCTTCTTTTTAATTGTGAAAAATTTAATGAAGTGATTAATACCCTGAAAGAAAAAGTGGGCAGCCAGCTCCTTTATGGGATAGATGGAAGTCAGAAAAACTATTTCCTTTCGGGAATTAAAAAGTATAAGGAAAGACCGGCCCTGGTAGTAACTACTCACCTGGAAAGGGCAGAAGAAATCTATGGGGATCTTCTAAACTTTTTTCCCGAGGACCGGGTTATGATTTTTCCCTCCCGGGAAAGTATCTACCATGAAACCCTTACTTACAGTAAGGAGGTAGCAGAGGAAAGGATGACAGTACTGGAAAAGGTGTTAAAAGGGGAGGATTATGTGGTTATAGCTCCTGTTTCCTCTCTCCTGTCTTTGCTTCCCCCCAAAGACAGCTGGAAAAGGGGCTTTTATACTGTAAAAAAAGGAGAGAGGGTGGACCTGGATTTATTAAAGGAAATTTTAAGGGACTTTGGTTATGAAAGGGCCCCCCTGGTGGAGGGGGGAGGCCAGTTCAGTATCAGGGGAGGAATTATAGACGTTTTTCCTCTTTCTTCTAATCGTCCCCTCAGAATAGAATTATTTGATGATGAAGTAGAATCCATCCGGGAGTTTGATCCTGCTACCCAGAGGTCTGATAGGAATAAGGAGGAAATCATTTTGTCTCCCCTTCGAGAGATGGTCCTTCAAGAAGAGGATTTCCAAAGGGGTAGGGAGGAAATAGAAAAGGATTTAAAGGAAAGATTATCTTATTTAAACCGGGAAGGAAACAGGAAAATATCAGAAAAACTATCGGAAAAAGTGGAAAGCCAGCTGGAGAAGTTGGGGGAAAGGATATATTTTGAAGGCATTGAACAGTACCTTCCATATTTTTTCCCTTATCTCCAGACTTTTATAGATTATTTAAGGGAGGACACCCTGATTTTTTGGGATGAACCCCTTCACATATGGGAAAACGGGGAAAAGCTTTGGCAGGAAATAAATGAAACTAACAGCTCACTCCTGGCAGAAGGGGTGATACTTCCCCGCCAGAAGGGCCTGTACCGTCGGCCTGAAGAATTTCTTTTCCAGGAAAGCTATCAACAGGTTTCCTTCTCCCTTTTAATGAGCAAAATTCCAGGGATGCAGGTAGATAAGATAATAAATATACCTAACAAAACCATGTCGAAATTTTATGGAAAATGGGATATTTTAGAGGAGGAAATAAACCACTGGTTCAGGGAAGGCTACCGGGTTAATCTAATGGCCTCTACTCCCCAACGGTGTGGGGAAGTGGTAGAGTTTTTAGAAAGACAGAATATAAAGGCGTCTTCTGGTTTATCTCTAGAAAATTCGGGAGAAAGGGTAGGGGTTATCTCCTGCAGCCTGGAAAACGGCTTTATCTTACCTCAGCTTAAGTTGGCCTTGATAGGGGAACAGGAGATAATCCCCCAGAGAAAAAAGAAAAGAATATGGAAAAGTTCCCGGGAAGGGGTAAGGATATCAGACTATCATGAACTGGAAATCGGGGACTATGTAGTTCACGAACATCACGGTATAGGTCAGTACCTGGGAGTCCGTACTTTAGAAATAAATGGTGTTAACAGAGATTACCTGTGTCTTAAGTATGGTGGAGAAGATAAGCTATTTATCCCTACGGACCAAATAGACCTGGTAAGGAAATATATTGGCGGAGAAGGGAAAAAGCCAAGACTCCACAGCCTGGACAGCAACGAATGGACCAGGGTCAAAAACCGGGTTAAAGAATCGGTGCAAAAGTTGGCCCGGGAACTTCTTTCCCTTTACGCTTCCCGCCAGGCGGCAGAAGGCCATGCCTTTTCTCCAGACCATCCCTGGCAGAGGGATTTTGAAGCCAGGTTCCCTTACCAGGAAACAAAAGACCAGCTTAAAGCTATTAAAGAAGTAAAAGAGGACATGGAAAAACCCCAGCCCATGGATCGCTTAATCTGCGGCGATGTGGGATATGGTAAAACAGAAGTAGCCATGAGGGCAGCTTTTAAAGGAGTAATGGAGGGGAAGCAGGTGGCTTTTCTGGTTCCTACCACTATTTTGGCCCAACAGCATTACCAGAGCTTTCAAGAAAGATTTGCCAGTTTTCCAGTTAATGTAGATGTAATAAGCCGTTTCAAAACTCCTGCTCAGCAAAAGGAAACCCTTCGACAAATAAAGTCAGGCTGGACAGACATTATCATTGGCACCCACAGGCTGTTGTCATCGGATGTTAGTTTCAAGGACCTGGGTTTGTTAATTGTTGACGAAGAACAGCGCTTTGGTGTCAGGCATAAAGAAAAACTAAAAATGCTTCGCCGGGAGGTTGATGTGTTAACCATGACCGCTACCCCTATTCCCAGGACCCTTCATATGTCCCTGGTAGGAGTGCGGGATTTAAGTGTCATAGAAACTCCTCCCGAAAACAGGTATCCCATTCAGACTTATGTGGTGGAATATTCCGAATCCCTTATCCGGGAGGCCCTTTTAAGGGAGTTAAACCGGGGAGGTCAGGCCTTTTTTGTGCACAACCGGGTGGAGACAATAGAAAAATGGGAAAAGAAACTAAAGAAACTAATCCCTGAAGCCCGTATTGCCATAGGCCACGGTCAGATGCCAGAGTCCAGGCTGGAGAAGGTGATGTTTCATTTTTTGAACAAGGATTATGACCTTCTTCTTTGCACTACCATCATAGAAGCGGGGCTGGACATCCCCAACGTAAATACCATGGTAATACATGATGCCGATAAAATGGGTTTAGCCCAGCTGTATCAGCTTAAGGGCAGGATAGGAAGGTCCAGCCGCCTGGCTTATGCCTACCTGACATATCAAAAGGATAAGGTTTTGTCCCAGGTGGCTGAAAAAAGGCTCCAGGCCATCAAGGAGTTTACGGAACTGGGATCAGGTTTTAAGATAGCCCTGAGGGACCTGGAAATTAGAGGGGCAGGAAATCTGTTAGGACCGGAACAGCACGGTTATATGGAGGCTGTTGGATTTGACCTTTACTGTCAGCTCCTGGAGCAGAGCATAAGGGAAATGAAGGGTATTAAAAGGGAAAGTGCCCCCGAAACCAAGATAGAGCTCAACGTTAATGCCTATGTACCATCTCATTATATAGCTCATCACAGCCAAAAAATGCAGGTTTATCAAAAGATTGCTTCCCTGGGCTCCCAGGAAGAGGTAAAGGACGTGAAAAGGGAACTGGAGGACCGGTTTGGTAAGATTCCCCTTCCGGTTAATAATCTCTTGATGGTGACCCGTATTAAGCTTTATGCCCAGAGCCTTTTTATAAATTCCATTATACAGGATAAAGAGAGGATAATAATTAAGTTTCATCCCAGTTATAAACCTGCCGGAGAGGATCTTTTCAAAATTACCAGTAAGTTTCCCGGCCAGATAACTTTGCTGACGGGCAGACAGTTGGGATTCAAGTTAAATACTGCAGGTTATGGAGAGGTGAGTTTGCTGGAACTTCTCCTGTCCTTCTGTAGGGAGATATATGGCCTTGCAGATAAAGAAATAATAACATATAATTAGCTGAGTAATAATATTTTAAGATATTTTTTTGATTCCAGGGATAAAATAAAATATGACAAGGGGTGTTAATTGTGAATGGCCCAGCAGTAAAAATTCTGTTACTGGTACTGGCGGTTTTTTTGCTGGTGACCCTGGGGGGCTGCCAGAAGGAGGAAGTTGCAGCGGAGGTTAACGGGGATATAATTACCCGTGGCCAGTTAGAAGAGAGGATGCTCATTTTTAATCTGCTCAGTCCCGAGTATGCCCAATCTTTGGAGGATGATTACTTCAGGGGTTATGTGGAGCAAAATCTCCTGATTTCCATGATACAGGGAACTTTAATGGAGCAGGAGCTGGAAAGGTTAGAGCTGGAATTCGATGAGGAAGATTTTGAGGCGACTTTCCAGGCAGAAGTGGAGGAAATAATAAGGGAGTATTTTGATACAGAAGAAAACCTTTACCAGAAGATGCAGGAAGTAAACCTGGAAGAAGGAGTTTTAAGAGACCTGGTCAGGGAGGGTTACCTTACCCAGGTCCTTTATGAGCATGTAACAAATGAAGTAACGGAAGAAGAGGGAAAGGCGTTTTTTGAGGAAAACAAGGCTTTATTTTCCAACCCTACTCAGGTTCAGGTTTCCCATATTTTAGTGGAGAGCCTGGAGGAGGCAGAAGAAGTTATAAGCAGGTGGGAAGGGGGAGAAAGCTTTCAAGCTCTTTCAGAAGAAGTTTCCCTGGACCAACCGGGAGAGTTTATCATTTATGAAGAAGATGTGAATTTTGACCAGGATTTTACCCGGGCAGCCTTTGAAGTATCCCCCGAAGAGATCAGCCCTCCCGTTGAAACCCAGTTTGGCTGGCATGTTATTAAACTTCATGATCGACAGGAAGCTAAAGATTTCACCTTTGAAGAAGTAAAGGAAGAAGCCCTGGCATTTAAGAAAGAGGAAGTTTTTACATCATATTTTAACAATTTGTTTGAAAAGGCAGATATAACTAATAACCTGGAAACCAATTAATTTTTTACAGGCAAAAATGAATAAAACCCACCCTCCGGATATATACTAAAACAAGGAAGGTTTAAAATGTAATTGAAAGCAGAAAAAGGAGGGAAGGTATTGAAAGCAACAGGTATTGTAAGACGTATTGATGACCTGGGGAGAGTTGTTATCCCCAAAGAAATAAGAAGAACTTTACGTATTAGAGAAGGTGATCCTTTAGAAATTTTTGTGGATCGCGATGGGGAAGTGATTTTAAAAAAGTATTCTCCCATTGGTGAACTTGGTGACTTTGCCCAGGAGTATGTTGATTCCCTTTATGAAGCAATCGGTCATATTGCTTGTGTAGCCGATAGAGATACAATTATTGCCGTTTCCGGTGCTCCCAAAAAAGAGTTTTTAAACAGGCCCTTGAGTCCTGCAGTAGAAAAGGTTATGGAAACCAGAAAAGGTGTTTTAATTAATAATACTGCCGAACATTCCTACTATAAAGAAGGGGATGAAGAGGGAACCATAAAATTTGCTTCAGAAGTTATTGCCCCTATTATTGCTGAAGGAGACCCTATAGGTGCAGTAATATTGGGCACCAAAGATAAAGATGCCCACATGGGGGACCTGGAACTGAAGCTGGCAGAAACTGCGGCCAGCTTTCTGGCCAAACAAATGGAGCAGTAATTTACCCAAAAAAGTGGCAAAGAAAGTAGTAACACCAGTTACTACTTTTTTATTTTAACCTCCGGGATTTAATGGTATAATTGTTTTTGGTTGGGCATTAATTGTTTAGAGGAAGAAAGGTGGTAGTTAACTAATTGTTAGGAAAGCAATCTTTTATTAAAGGAGCTTTAATCCTTACTGCAGCCGGTCTTACCTCTAGATTAATAGGGGCTGTTTTTAGAATAGCCCTGGCAGCCCTTATAACAGACGAGGGTATCGGCCTCTACCAAATGGCTTATCCTATATACACGGGTCTTCTTGCCATATCTACTGCAGGAATACCTATTGCAGTTTCCAAGCTGGTATCGGAAAATATTGCCCTGAATAATTATTATGGGGCAACCCGGGTGTTTAAAGTAGCTTTAACTTTGCTGACCATCAGCGGTTTTATTATCAGTCTGGCCATGTATTTAGGGGCTGACTTTGTTGTAACATATATTTCCCGGGATCCCAGGGCTTATATTCCCCTGGTGGCCATGTCTCCTGCGATTTTTTTTGTAGCCATTATGTCTACTTTTCGAGGATACTTTCAGGGTCAGCAGACCATGGTACCTACGGGAGTTTCCCAGATAATTGAGCAGTTGACCCGGGTAGGTATAGCCCTGTTCCTGGCTGTTTTTCTTTTGCCCATGGGCCTGGAATATTCTGCGGCTGGGGCCACTTTTGGAGCAGTGGCTGGGGCTATATTTGGATTATTGTTTTTAGTATATCTCTATGTTAAAGAAAAGGGATATATGGCAGAAAAGGTGAGGAAACAGAGGATAAAGGAGCGGGTAAGCTTCAGGAAGGTTCTTTACCGGATTGCCCAGCTGGCAGTACCCATTACCATTGGCAGCCTTATTTTACCCCTGATAAACATTCTGGATCTGATAATAGTACCCCAGAGACTTCATGTGGCGGGATTTACCACAGAAAGGGCTACGGCCCTTTACGGTCAGTTGACGGGCATGGCTACGCCTTTGGCCCACATACCGGCTATTATTACTATTTCCCTGGCAGTAAGCCTGGTTCCTTCCATATCGGAAGCTTTGACCCTTAATAATTACCATTTAATAAGAAGAAATTCCAATCTGGCCATAAGGCTTACTTTGATCCTGGGGATGCCGGCAGCATTAGGGCTTTATGTCCTGGCGGAACCTATAACCCTTTTACTTTTTAATAATGTAGAGGCTGCTGTTCCCTTGAGGATTATTGCTTTCAGCGTAATCTTTTTAACCATGTACCAGACTACTACCGGGATTCTCCAGGGTTTAGGCAAACCGATTCTTCCCGTTAAAAATATGGGTTTGGGGGCCTTAATCAAAATTATTATGGGTTGGACTTTAACGGCTATCCCCCAGGTCAATATTCAGGGAGCAGCCCTTGCTACCCTGGTGGGATTTGCCATTTCTTCTCTTCTCAACCTGTACCAGGTGAAAAGGGACACGGGGATGAGATTTGATTTCAATCATCACCTGTTAAAACCTGTCCTGTCTGTTTCAGTAATGGGAGTAGCTGTTTATTTATCCTATAATTATTTAAATATGTTTTTCGCGGATCTGTATTCCCCTGCCCTTAGTAACGCTGCTGCTACCCTGATATCCATAGGGATAGGGATGATTGTATACGGGGCAATGCTTTTTATTACCGGAAGTATAACCCGGGAGGATTTACAAAGGATACCTAAGTTGGGACCATACTTGATAAGGCTTGCTAATGCCTTACACATATTGAGGGGATAGTTTTATGAAAAGAATTTATTTAATTACTTTAGCCGGGCAGGTAGAGAAAAAACATTTTTCTCCCCGAACCTGGAGACTGTTAACAAGGGTACAGCCTCTTTACTTATGGAGCTCCCTTAAAGGATTAGCCAGGGAATTGGAAAAAGAAGGGGTTGAAGTTACTTACTTTGAGGAAAG
>SKLX01000139.1 GCA_007121375.1 Bacillota bacterium
CGGGGATAACGTAAAGCTACGGGACCCTCATGGTCCAGGGCAGTATAGAGCATATTCTGCAGCTCCCTTTCATCTTTAGGAGCCATTACCACCATGTTGGGTATATGCCTGAGAAAACTTATATCAAAAGACCCCTGGTGGGTCTCTCCATCTTCACCAACAATACCAGCCCTGTCTATACCTATTAACACGGGAAGCTTTTGCAGGCAAATATCATGGACTATCTGGTCATATCCCCTCTGTAAAAAAGAAGAATAGATAGCAACTACCGGGCGAAAACCTTCGGATGCCAATCCGGCACTAAAGGTTAAGGCGTGTTGTTCAGCTATACCCACATCAATAAACCGCTCAGGAAATTTTTCAGCAAACTTATCAAGACCGGTGCCTGAAGGCATGGCCGCGGTTATCCCTATAATCCTTTTATCCTGTTCCGCCAGGTTTATTAAGGTCCTGCTGAAAACCTCCGTATAGGAAGGAGAGGTGGAGTTTTTAAAGGGTTCTCCCGTTTTTACATCAAAAGGACCTATGCCGTGAAATTGGTCCGGGTTCTTTTCTGCCACATGGTATCCTTTACCTTTTTTTGTTAGTACATGAAGTAATACAGGCCCTTTTAATTGTTTGGAACTGACAAAAACCTGCCTCATAAGATTTATGTTGTGACCGTCTACCGGGCCCAGGTACGTAAAGCCCAGTTCTTCAAAAAGCATACCCGGCACCAGCAGGTACTTAAGGGAATCTTTAATGCGGCCCATGGATTTATAAACAGCGTCCCCTATGGCTGGGATACGGCGCATTAAAGCTTCCACGTCTTCCTTCATCCGGGAATAAGCGGGGTCAGCCCTTAAACTGTTAAGGTAAGAAGCCATCCCTCCTACATTTTTAGAAATGGACATTTCATTATCATTTAATACCACTATCAGGTCTGTCTCTGCATGACCTGCATAGTTTAAAGCTTCCAGGGCAATACCCCCCGTTAAAGCTCCATCTCCTATAACCGCTATCACATTATGATTTTTTTTGTTAAGGTCCCGGGCTTTGGCCAGTCCCAGAGCTGCTGATATGGAAGTGCTTGCGTGACCCGTTTTAAATACATCATGGGGACTTTCCATTTTACAGGGAAAACCACTTATACCTTCATGACATCTCAGGGTGGAAAAATGTTCTCTCCTGCCCGTAAGAAGCTTATGAACATAGGACTGATGCCCCACATCCCATACAATTTTATCCCGGGGGCTGTCAAAAACGCTGTGGAGGGCAATGGTAAGCTCTACTACCCCCAGGTTAGGAGAAAGGTGTCCTCCATTTTTTGATACCGTATCCGTCAGCAGTTCCCTTATCTCCTCGGAAAGTTCCCTCAGTTTATCCAGGGAAAGCTTTTTTATATCTGCTGGACCAGTAATGCTGTTAAGAAGTCCTGGCAAATAAATCACTCACTTTCTTTTTTTGTTAACTTTATTGCTGACAGGAAATACTCCCGGAAGGAGCCGGTCAAATCTGATCATAACCACGCTCACCAGGTGTATAATAGCGTTAGCTTTATCCAGGGCAACCATTTTACCTATGGCCTTACCACCTACAGTAAGGGAAGCAATTATCCCTGTCATAACTACACTTAGTACGGCCCTATCTACCGCAGGTTCTTCGGCTACAAAACGAAAAATTATAGCCGCTCCTATCACACCACTTACAATTCCGCTTATATCTCCAACCACATCGTTACAAAAATTTGCCACCTGGTCGGCATTTCTTATGAGAAAAATAGCCTGCCGGGCTCCAGTTACCTTTTTAGCCGCCTTGGCATGGAAGGGAACTTCTTCCGCCGCTGCCGCCGCAATACCTATAGTATCAAAAATAACTCCTACCACTATTATAATTAACAATAATATTACAGATAATATAAATGATTTTATGTTTTCTAATAATACCTCAGAAGCTATGGTTATAAAAACAGACAGGACAAAAGTCCATAAGGAGACAAATGCTACCCACTTATACTTTGACCCCTTGTTTTTTTTACTGGTCAAATAACCACCCTTATTTCCTTTAAATAAAAAAAGAATTTAATTTTTATTTTATTGATGGCGCAGGTGGCAACTTACAGAGTAAATGTTGCGGCTTAGGTCTAGCTGGTTTTCCGAAACAATTACCAAAAGGTTGCCCTTCTGGTGGTTACCCTTTAAAATTGTTTCTACCGTGTCACCACCGGCAGGGCTAGATTACCACTTAGTCCGCACTTTAATCCCCTGTAAGCTTCTCTTCCAGAAAACAGTCTAGAAGTTTTCCTCAATAATGCTTGCTACCCGCTAGCCTCTTTTGCGGTTATAGTTTCAAGAATCTCTTCTCTCCCACTATACCCGCTCAAGGCAGGCTACACTGCACACAGCTTTGGACCGCATACAGGTTCTTCCCAACCAGTAGTCTTTTACCTTTGGGGCAATTCACCACCGTATTGGGTCTCCACGAAACCAGGGTCAACGCCTACATGCCTTTGTAGATCGCCCCGGCTTCTTAACTCTCAGCACCAACCCCCGACTGGGCGTCAGCAGCCAGCACCAAGAACTTCATCGATGTGCCCTTAGCGGATTTTTAGGCCCGCCTTCGAAGGTAGTAGCATTAACTAGAATACTGCACCACCTGCGCACAGCATCATTTAAAGTATAACATACTTATATGGCTGTAACAACCAGTTCATGCTTCCTGGCAAATAACTATAAATCTAATAATCCCTGCTAACCAGAAATTTTGCAATTTGCTTGAGTAAATTGCCCCTATCTCCAAGAATCTCAATGCTTCTTAAGGATTCATTATATAACTCCTGCACCATCTCCCTGGCAGCTGACAGGCCGTAAAGGGAGGGATAGGTAACCTTCTGCTGAACAGAATCCATTCCCCTCCTTTTACCCATCTTTTCTTCTTCCCCTTCAATATCTAAAATATCGTCTACAATCTGAAAAGCCAGGCCCAGGGCCTCTGCATATTGGGTAAGGGCTTTTAGTTCCCAGTCCTCTGCCCTGCTGAGTATTCCTCCCGTTCTCACCGAGGCCCTTATAAGAGCTCCCGTCTTATGGGTATGTATATAACTCAGGGTATTTCTGTCAACCCCCTTACCCTCCGATTCCAGGTCAACCACCTGGCCTCCAATCATGCCGGCAATACCTGCTGCAGCTGACAGTTCTCCTATAACTTTTATGCTTAACAGGGGATCTCTTATGTTTTCCTCCCGGGATAATATTTCAAAGGCCAGGGTCAGTAAGGCATCCCCTGCCAAAATAGCTATGTCTTCACCAAAAACTTTATGATTGGTCAATTTCCCCCTGCGGTAATCATCATCATCCATGGCAGGAAGGTCATCGTGAATCAAGGAATAGGTATGTATCATCTCCAGGGCACAGGCTGCAGGCAGGTGTCCTTTTAAGTCTTTATTAAAAAGATCGGCCCCCGCTAACACGAGTATGGGCCTTAGCCTTTTACCCCCTGCAAAAATACTGTACCTCATGCTTTTATAAATAACCTGGGGGTATTTCTCTTCTGAAGGTAAAAACCTGTCCAGGGCCTGGTCAACAATTTTTATTCTCTCCTCCAGGTAATCCTTTATATCCATTTAAGTAACGACCTCCTCCCCATACCCCGCAAAATATTTTTAAGTAGAACCTTTTTATTTTTTATATCTTCCTTATTCTATCAAATTTTAATAATCTATGGATAGTATTTATTTATATTTTCTACAAAAAACCTTAAAGGATGTGTATCCTTTTTGTCGAATTAAGAAAAATAAAGTTTCTAAAGGGTTATAGGCAAAGATTATAAGCAGGGGAAAGGGTTAGGAAAAGATTAACCCCTCCCCCTGCTCCTGCGGGGGTGATGGAGTGAATAAAAATCTGAGAATTAGAAAATGGATACCCCTTTTTATTTTTATTTCTTTACTGCTGATAGCACTACCTTCTTGCCAGGACATGAATCCTGAAGCCCTGGAGGATATATTAAAACCTCCCCGGGAAGAATCTACCGGAGAAAAGATTCCTCCTTCTGATCCTGCAGATGATGAGGGAAATCCTGAAGAGGTTGAGCCTGACCCCGACCCGGTAGAAATCCAAATCTCTGCCGTGGGAGATATTATGGTCCACAGCACCCAGTATAAAGCTCAGTATGACCCTTCCACAGACAGCTACAATTTTAATAATAATTTTGAGTTCATAAAACCTTACCTGGAGAACTCCCACCTGGCCCTGGCTAACCTGGAAACCACCTTTGCGGGAAGGGAAAGGGGTTATTCGGGATATCCCCTTTTTAACACCCCCGATGCCATGGCTTCTGCCCTCAAATTTGCCGGCTTTGATATAATATCCACTGCCAATAACCATTCCCTGGATATGGGGGAGAAAGGCCTGGTGAGAACCTTGAGTGTTTTAGAAGAGGAAAGCCTGCAGGCCGCAGGGACCAGGAGCACTCCTGAAGAAAAGGGTTTTGTTATTAAAGATATAGAGGGAATTAAGGTAGGAGTCTCCGCCTATACCTATGAAACTCCCCGTTACCAGGGTAGAAGAACCATCAACGGCATAGCCATGTCCCCGGAGCTGGAAAAACTAATAGATAGTTTCGGGTATGAAACCCTTACGGAAGACCTGCAGGCAATGGAGGAACGGGTTAAAGAAAAGAAAGAAAAAGGGGCTGAACTTATTATCTTCTACCTGCACTGGGGACAAGAATATCAACGGGAACCCAACAGCTACCAGGAAGAAATTGCCCAGGCTTTGTCCGATTACGGGGTAGATATTATATTCGGCAGCCATCCCCATGTGCTCCAGCCCGTGGAAATCCTGGAAGGGGAAAAGGGGCACCAGACCCTGGTGGTTTACTCTATGGGTAATTTTATTTCCAACCAGAGATACGAACACCTGGGCACCAGGTATACCGAAGACGGAATAATAGTAAATGTTTCGGTAAAAAAAGACTTTGTAGAGGATCGGGTCTCCCTTGAAGAAGTTTCTTATGTTCCTACCTGGGTCCACCGTTATGACCGGGGAGGCAGGTGGGTCTATGAAATTCTTCCCCTGGTAGATGCCCTGGGAAACAAAGCTCTTTTTAACTTGAACAGGGAAGACAGCATATGGAGGGCCCAGAATTCCATGGAAAATACCCTTTCTATCCTGGAATCCCGGGGGATTCCTGTGAACCTGGAATCCCCCCTGCCTCCTGAAACCTTAGAAACCTTTAAATGATCAGATAAAAACATTAAATTAAACCAAGTATATTAAAAAAGGGCTTCCCGCAATAAGGAACAGCCCTTTACTTTTTTGTTTTCAAATTAGTTATTATGTAGTCTGCATTTCACAGGCTTTAACTACATGCTTGGCCAACACCACAGTTGTTACTCCGCCAACTCCGCCAGGGGAAGGTGCAAGTTTATCCACCAGAGGTTCTACGGACTGGGTGTCTACATCACCGCAGAATTTACCTGGATTATCAGGATCTTCGTTGATTCCTACATCGATTACTACCTGTCCTTCCTTTACATAGTCAGCATTGACCATCCTGGGCTGACCTACAGCGGCTACCAGAATGTCTGCCTCTTTACAAACCTCGGGAAGGTCCTTGGTGCGAGAGTGACAGATGGTAACGGTAGCGTTTTCCCGGAGGAGAAGCACAGCCATGGGCTTACCTACTACCAGGGAGCGGCCCAGAACTACCGCGTGCTTTCCTTGGAGGTCAATTCCGTAGTGATTTATAATTTCCATACATGCAGTAGGAGTACAGGGAGGAAATCCCGTGGGGTCATCGGCAAAAACTTTGCCGGCACTACCTATGGTAAGGCAGTCTACATCCTTTTCTACCGGGATCAGAGCGCGTATCTTGGGCTCGTCCAGGTGCTTGGGCAGGGGGGCAAACATCAATATTCCATGGATATCCTTGCTGTTAACAATATCTTTTAAGGACTTTTCAAAATCCTCCTGCTTCACATCCTCGGGAAATTCGAAAACCTCAAATTCCAGGCCAATACCGCCACAGGTCTTTTTAATGCTACCCTCATAATAAAGGTCATCGGGGCGGGCACCCACTCTAATAACACCAAGCTTGGGATTGATACCCCTGGATTTAAACTCCTCTATTTTTTTACTAAGCTCTTCCTTCATATCAGCCACAACAGGCTTACCCTTTAACAACTCTGCCATATTATTTGACCTCCTAAATTATCCTATCTTTTACCCTAGACCCGTAAGGGAAGCTAGTAAAAGTTTTCTACCTGAGAATGAGGCAAGGGCCTTTTTTCACCTTCATAAAAGCCCTTGCCCAGTTAAACTATATACAATTCTGGGGAATTATTTGGCCTGGCCTATCCTTTCCGCGCATTCCACGGTGTTATAAAGGAGCATCGTAACAGTCATGGGTCCAACTCCACCAGGAACAGGAGTTATATAAGAAGCTTTCTCGGCAACTGGATCATATTCCACATCTCCCACCAGGCGGAAACCTTTCTTCTTGCTTGGATCATCAATCCTGTTAACTCCAACGTCAATTACTATAGCACCATCTTTTACCATATCTGCTGTAATGGCTTCGGGCTTACCCATGGCAGCTACTAGAATGTCAGCCTGCTTGGTGTAATAAGCCGGATCCTTGGTACCTGTGTGTACTACCGTAACTGTTGCATTACCTCCTTCAGCTTTTTGCATCATCATTGCCGCCAGAGGCTTACCTACAATGTTACTCCTTCCGCAAATCACTACATGCTTGCCGGAAGGATCGTTTCCGGAAACCATTAGCATTTTCTGTACACCGTATGCAGTGCAGGGAAGGGGGCAAGGCTCTCCTCTCAGTAACAGGCCCTGATTGACCGGATGGAAACCGTCAACGTCTTTTTCGGGAGCAATGGCATTAACAACTTTTTCTTCATCAATATGGTCGGGCAGAGGAAGCTGTACAAGAATTCCGCTATATTTAGGGTCATTATTCATTTTTTCAACCATATTAAGTACTTCTTCTTCTGAAGTATCTGCTGGCACGCGAATTAAATCATCGAAAATACCGATTTCCTCGCATCCCTGAGATTTACTGGTAACATACGATACCGAAGCAGGATCTTCTCCTACGAGAATAACACCCAGACCGGGATGTATGCCCTTTCCTTTTAACTCTTCAACCCATTTCTTAAGATCTGCCCTAATTTCCGCTGCTACTTCTTTACCCGAAATAACCTTTGCTGTCATTAGAAAACCTCCTTGATTAATTTATTTATTTAAGCCCTTCTCTTGAAGGGGCTTGTCCTGCCACTTTTCCATGATCTTTTTGTCTCCCCACCAAAAACAGTTTTGTCCAGGAAACAATAGGTCCAATTTCCTTTAAAAACTACCACCTTCTTTTTCATCATGTATATTAAATCAAAAACCACCTCCTCTTCCTTAACTTATCCTGGTTATAAATCCCATAACTAAGTTAAACTTTGTCTTAAGTTTCACTAGCTGTTCCAAAATAACTTAGAGGGGTTCAGGCCTTTTTATTTTTTGTATTTTTAATAGAGCTACTAAGCCAGATCGTTAACTACCTTGAAGGAATGGAGTGTGTTAAGCATTAAGGTGTAGGTGGTTACAGGCCCCAAGCCTCCAGGCACTGGTGTAATGTAGCTGGCTACCCTTGAAACTTCTTCAAAATCCACGTCCCCTATCACCTTTTCGCCTACCTTGTTAACTCCCACGTCGATTACTACTCCTCCGGGTTTAACCCAGTCCTTTTTTACTAATTCAGGACGGCCCACCGCTACCACTAAAAAATCAGCCTTGCGGCAAACTTCAGCAGGATTAACAGTATGGGAATGACAGATAGTCACCGTGACATTTTTTTGAAGCAGCTGCATGGCTATAGGCTTGCCTACGTTATTGCTGCGGCCTACCACCACGCCCCTTTTACCTTCTATATCAAAATTTATGTATTCCAGAATTTTTAAGCAGGCATAAGGAGTACAGGGAAGAAAGGGAGTAAAGGAGATCAGCATTCTGCCCTTGTTGATAGAATGAAGACCTTCTACATCTTTTTCGGGAAGAACTGCCTCCAGTATAACCTTATCATCAATATGGTAGGGAAGGGGTAGCTGCACTACAATGCCGTGGATACCTTTATTATGGTTAAAATTTTCAATCAGCTGTATGAGCTCTTCCTCTGTTGTTTCCGGGGGAAGCCTACAGACTTCCGGATTGAACTCTAATTCCTGGGCAGTTTTTTCAATATTATTTACATTTATTTTAGATACGGGATTGTCTCCTACCAGAATAATGGCTAACCCTGGAACCCCGCCCCCCGTTTCCTCTTTTAGCCTTTCCATCTCCAGGCTGATTTCTTCCTTCATAGCTGCGGCCACCTCTGTTCCTTTGACTATTTCTGCTGTCATTTAAAAGACCTCTCCTAAAAAATTCAAAAAAAATATATGTTAGGGAAATTGCTGGTTTTAAATAAATAGACTCCTGGTCCTGCTTAATCCTTACCATTTTAATTATTCTCCATTCACTTACAAAATCCTTTTAAAAATAAATTTAATTTTTTATAAAGCTGCCATCTTCCTGGATCCTTTTAGCAATTTTGTCAAGAATACCGTTAATAAACTTGGCTGAATCCATTCCATGGTAAGTTTTAGCAAGTTCAAGGGTCTCGTTTATGGAAACTTTGGAGGGTATATCCTCCCTGTATTTAATTTCAAAAAGGGCCAGGCGTAATAGATTCCTGACTACCCCCGAAAGGCGCTCCAACTCCCACCCGTGTAAATATTTTCTTATTAACCCATCTATTTCCTCCTGATTATTTAAAGCCCCCCTTACCACTTGGGTAACATAATCCCTGTTTTTACGGGAAAGATCTTCCTCCCCAAAGGCTGACTCCAGGGCAAAGTCAGGATCATTACTTCCCACATCTATTGTAAAGAGTACTTTAAATGCAACTTCTCTGGCTAATCTTCTACTCAAATTATACTACCTCCAAATTAAAAAATGCCTGCAGGTGAAATTTAATGTCTTTACCACAGGAATCCACAGACATCCGTTTCTTAATCTAATAACCCTTTAACACCTTTACCCCTTTTCTTCTGATACTGTATCAACCATTATTTTAACTTCCCCTATGGTAAAACCCGTCATTTCCTCCAGGTAGTTTTTAACG
Source organism: Bacillota bacterium (assembly GCA_007121375.1). Lineage (GTDB taxonomy): Bacteria > Bacillota > Dethiobacteria > SKNC01 > SKNC01 > SKLX01. The sequence continues at coordinate 9,142 of SKLX01000139.1, forward strand.
GAATCTTGCAGTTCTTCAATCAAGTCAGGTATATTGGTATCTGGCAGCACCGACATTCTAATCAAAATTTCCAGGTTACCCTCCCGGAGAGCAATTTTTGTTTTTAAATTCTTTATTTCTCTTCTTGAAGAGCAGACCCTGTGGACCAGGCTCTCCAGGGTTGAAAAAGAAACTCTGACTTCTCCTCCAGATCCCTCCTGGGAAAAATATTTGGACTCTTTATCCCTTTTAAAGCCTTTAATCAGTAAAAGAAGGGCAAGTACAACCAGGAACGCCGATAAAAGTATCCCTAAAAAGGGGTTCCTGACCATCAGCTCCACGTAATCTATTATGTATCTGAAGGGAAGGAGGGGAACAGACACCAGGGCAAGTATAATACCTGAAGCTATAATAATAATGGCTATAAGGGTTAGAACTAATTTCTCTCGGGTTTTCACGGTAAAGTTTCCCCCTAAATTAAACCCCCTGACAAAGTATGGGGGCTAGCTAATTGATAAATTACTTCTTTTCTTCTTCCTTAAAGGCCACACCCTGTACATTTATGTTTACCTGGGAAACCTCCAGGCCCGTCATATTTTCCACAGTCTCTTTCACATTTTCCTGAACCTGCAGGGCAACGTCAGGAATATAAGTCTCGTAATAAACAGCCAGGTACAGGTTAATAACGGCTTCCTTCTCTCCAACCTCAACCTTTATGCCCTTTGTCAAATTCTTCTTAGCCAAAATCCCAGCAATTCCACCGGTAAAACCACCGCTCATTCCAGCTACTCCCTCAATTTCTGAAGCGGCCAATCCAGCAATTGCAGAAACAACCTCGTCGGAAAATCTAATAGCTCCAAGTTCATCATTAATTTGGTGCCGGGTCAAAATCGCACACCTCCACTTTTTTGCTACTTTCCCTGATTTATGTTTAATTATATCAAATTCAGCAGAAAAACACAATTTTAACGGTAGTTTTTGGCTAAATATTTATTTGTTTGCTGTTACCATTATATTTTCGATGTTTTCCCCCGTTACTCTCGCTGTTGCTTCCACTACCTGCATGAACTGGGCCTCTGTTAGCTGGTCAGTTTTCACCACCAGGTTGCATATACCCTCCTTATAGAAGGACACCGCGTCTTCAAAGCCTTCCCCTTTGATCATGTTCTCTATCATTAACTCCGTCTCCATCCGGTCTACCAGGTCCAGAAGTTTTTGTTCCCCTTTTTCCTTTGCCTCCTGACTGGTTTCAGGATTATTTATTAAATCCTTCAGCATCTCCACTTCCTGGCTTCTCACCCGATCCCTTTTTATCCGGTATTCTGCAAAAAAAGTTCCATCCAGTTCTATATCTCCCAGATTAGTAGAATCCTCCAAAAGGCCGGTAACCTCTTCTTCTCCTGGATATAAGGTTACTTCCTTATATTCTCCTTCCAGGTTTATCATCCATAAAGTAAGAAAAACGGCAGCGAACAGGACAATCATCAATAGTTTTTTATTTTTCATTTTCTTTAACCTCCCATTAAATAAATTTATCCCCGGGGTAAAACTACTACCTTGTGGGGAGGTAAATCCAATATTGACGATAAAGCTTCCACTACCAGGGACTTGAGATTAGGGTTTTCCACTCCCCGGGCCACAATTAATACCCCGGTAACTTCCGGGTGTACTTCTTTAATTAGTAAAGGTTCTTCCTGGCCCTGCTCCCCCCTCCTTAATATAACCTGGTCCCTGTAAGTTGTTTCCCGGGAATCCCGGGTTCCTCCCCCTCCATCCTGTTCCTCAATTTCCCGGTAGCTTTCTTCGTAATCAAAGGCATATACCTGCCTGGAGCTTGACTGGTAATTTATAAGTACTGAAACCCCGGATAAACCTTCCATCTGGTTAAGCATATCCTCCAGGGTCTTTTCCATTTCCTTCTCCCTGTTTACTTCCTTTTGGAAAACCGCTGGTATAGCCTCCTCCTTATCTCCTTCTTTTTCCTCCCGGGGGAAAGAAGAAAAAAATGAGCTGAAGACCATCAAAACTATTCCCAAAAAAGCCAGTAAGATCAATGGGTAATCTTTCACTTTTAAACTTTTCCCTTTATTCTTATCCTCACCGCTAAAATTTATAATTAAAAGGTTTTTTTTAATCTTTTCCCATAAAGAAACCATTTTCCCACTCCCCTGATGGTTTTCATTATTCAACCATAAATAGTTTTACCTGTTGTTCTGTTAAAGAAAAAAGATTCATCAATTCCTCCCTGATCTTCTCCTTTTGAGGACTGCAGTTTTTTGATTCTGTCTCCCTCCTTTCAACTTCTTTTTCCTCTTTCCCAATTTGAACCTCAACCTCCTCTATAATCACCGGGACTCTCCCGGGAAGTTCTCCTGGAGAAGGAGGGGCAAGGGTAATTTCCATTTTCATTATTTCTCCAAAATTTTCTTCTTCCACATCTTCAGCTACTTCAGCCTGGAAAGAAACCAGTTCCAGGCCGTGTTTTTCAACTATTTCCTTTACCTGTTTTTGAAGCCGCCATTCATATTCATTTAAAATTGATTCCTGGTAAAACTCCAATCCTTCTTCCCTGTCGTAATTATGCCCCTCAAGATTAAAAGATCCCATCTGTTTAATCTCCTTTTCCAGATCAGGCACCAGGGAAAAGAGCTGAAGGAGAGGATTTAAAATGGATATCAATATCATGATTCCTGCTGCCAGCTTAATATAGGGCTGAAATTTATTTCCCGGAAGAGTTAATTCTACAAAGGAAGCCAGGATGACCAGCACTATTAAATTTTTTACCAGGTCCCCTATAATATCCAGCATTTTTTAACACCCTTTAAGCCCTCAACATCACCGCCGCATTTCCTGCCCCCATGATTATAATTACCACTATAAAAAACATCAGGCTTACGGCAGTCACGGCAGCAAAAATCAATAGAAGGCAGTTTCCCATGGTATTTAGGCAGTCACATATAGCTGTTTCCCCCAGGGGTTGAATCAAAGCGGAAGAAAGCTTGTAAACAATAATCATAGCGGCAATTTTAATAAGGGGAAAGATGGTTATAAGAAAAATGATTAAAATCCCTGTTAAAACCAGCCCGTTTTTGAAAAGGAGGGACGCACCTACAACCGCATCCACTGCATCGGCAACCAGCCTTCCCACTACGGGCACAAAGGCACCCGTTAAAAATTTTGCCGTCCGCAGGGTAATCCCATCAGAAACAGAACCGGCAATACCGGATAAGCTCAGGACCCCTACAAAAATAGTTAAGCAAAAGGTAATAACAAAAATAGAGGCATCTCGAAAAAGGAAACCCAACCTTGAAATTTTAAAATCCTCGGAAAAGTGGTCCATGAGCATGAGAACCGCTGCGAAAAAGATTAAAGGAAAAACCAGGTCTTTAATAATAAGGCTGAAAAAATTGGCACAGAGGATAACCATAGGTTGAAATATGGCAGCAGAAGCCAGGCTCCCTAAAGAGGCCAGGAGGATAAGTAAAAGGGGCACCAGGGCCAGGATAAACTCAACCATTCTGTCAATGGCTTCCCTTCCAATTTCCGTCACCAGGAAAAAACTTTGCAGGGCTATGCTTAAAAGGACCATGAAGATAAGTCCCTGGACCAGGCTGTTTAAGGAGGGACTGTTAAAAGCCCACTGGAGATTTCTCAAAAGGGCAGCAATAACTGCCAGGATAACCAGGCGGCCCATCAAGGAAAGGTTAAGGGAAACTTCCCTGAGCAGATAGCTGACAAACCCTTGTAAAAAACCATACAGGTCTATCCTTCCTCCTTCTTCCTCCCTCATCATATTAAATATCTCCCGGAACTCCATGGGGGGAAGATACTCCTCCACTTCACCCGTTATTTCTTTCCAGTAATCCTCCACAACCTTCAGGTCAACTTGTTCTCTACCTTCTTCACCCAGGAGGTTTTCCCTATCCGCCATCTGGCCCCGGGCACCCGATGGGAAAAGGTAACCTGCCGTCAGAAAGAGTAAAATAATAATTGTTATTATTAACAGAAACTTTCCTGTACCTTTCATTACTTCACCTGCAGTCACGGTATTAAGCCCATGATAGTTTCTAAGACAACCATTATTAAAGGAAGGGCCAGGACCAGGATAAAAACTTTTCCTGCAAATTCAATCTTACTGGCTGTAGCCCCTTCCCCAGCATCACGACAAATCTGAGCACTAAACTCTGCAATATATGCAATCCCCATAATTCGCAGCAGGGTATTTAAATAAACAATGTTAACATCTGCTTTTAAGGTAAGCTCTTCTAAAGCCCGCAGTATATCACTTATATAGGTTAAAAGGGAAAGAAAAATGAGTATACCCAGGGCAAGGGACAAAATAACAGCCATTTCCGGGCGGGTTTCCTTTAAAAATATGATAAAAGCAGCCGTTAGGAGTCCCAGGGCGGCAATCTGTATAATGCCCACTGAAAACCCCTCCCCCTCAGTATATGTTAAAAATAGTGCGTATGCTGTTGAAAAGCTGGCTGATCAGCTGAATAACCATGAGGAGAACAATAACTACTCCCACCAGGGTAAGCATCTGAGCCTGTTCTTCTTTATCAGCCTGTTTAAGCACAATGTTTAAAACAGAAATGAAAATACCTATGCCTGCAATTTTAAATAAAATGTCAATATTAATAGTTTCCATCAGGGTCTCCCCCTTTCCCTACAATAGCAAAATCACCAGCATTAGCCCTCCCAGAACTCCCAGGTACTTGCACATCCGCTCACTCCTTCCCAGAGAGACCCGGGCTTCTTTTTCTATTTCTTTTAACTGATGCATTAACAGTTTTAATTGTTTCTCCTGGTGAACCTTATCGGAAACCCCCAGGAAGGAACTGACAGAAAGGATTAACTCCTTATCCCTTTCACGTAAAGAACTGTGGGGGAAAAAATCCTCTACCGCCTCTTTCCAGATTTCTCCCATGCCATCACCCCGGCACTTTTCCATTTCCCGGGCTGCCTTTATAAATAGCTGAGAAACAGGTTCCTTTATCTTTTCTCCTATACCTTCAAATGCTAAAGGAAGGGGTGAAGCTGTGTAGCTTATTTCAGAAATTAACATTTGAAAGGCCATTTGTAGATAACCAAGCTCTTTCAACCTTTCCCTTTTTTTATAAGCCAGGGAAAAGCCCAAAAGGGTAGTAGACGTAATTATTAATAGAGCACCCGCTAATTTGAGTAAAACCAAAGTAATCTCCTTTCCACCTACCTAGAGTTTCTTCCCTGGAGGTGACTGCAACAAAGCTCTTCCCCTGTCTTCATCCCAGATCTCCTCCACGGTACCGACTCTCCTGGAATTACTTAAAACTATCATTCTTTTAAAAACCCTTTGGTCCATTAATCTTTTAAGACCCGGCCTTTCTCTTAATTCTTCCCTGCAGCTACCATGGGCAGCAGCTATTACCGCAACACCGCATTTGAGAGCTTCTTCTACAGCCAGGGCATCCTCCATGCTGCCTATTTCATCCGTTACCAGCACCTGGGGTGACATGGACCTTATCATTAACATCATACCCTGGGACTTGGGGCAGGCATCTATTACATCCGTCCTAATTCCTATATTATTTTGAGGTAATCCTTCAAAGGATCCTGCTATCTCTGACCTCTCATCCACCAGCCCTATTTTAATTCCCCGAAAGGGAATATCCATCCTTTCAAACCCATCACTTAAAATCCTGACCAGGTCCCGAAGGAGAGTTGTTTTTCCACACTGGGGAGGTGAAATAATCAAGGTGCTGTATACCCGGGGCTCACCATCCCTGACAATATATTTGAAAACCTTTTCCCCGGCCCCTAAAACCTCCCGGGATATCCTGATATTAATTCCGGTGATATACTTTTGAAGTTTTATAGCTCCCTGGGAAATAACTGCTTTGCCTGCCAACCCCACCCTATGCCCCCCGGGAATAGTTAAATAACCATTTTTAAGTTCCTCTTCAAAGGCATAGAGGGAATAACTGCTTAAGGATTGGAGGGTATTGTGCATATCCTGTCGGGTCACCAGGTAAGCATTACTCAGGCGGTCAACCTCTTCTCCCCTGATGCTCACCATCAAATCTCCCCGGTCCAGACTAAACATCAAGGGTTTTCCTTCCCTTAATCGAATCTCCTGAACCCTTTCCAGGAGAAAGGGAGAACATTTTTTTATTATTTTTTGAAGATTCAGGCTTAGTAAAGGAAGTACCTGTTTTTCCAGTATTTTTTTAGACATTCTTTAACCCTCCCCTTATTACTATTTAAGAAAAATCCCAATTATGCTTTACTTAAAGAAATTTTTGCCATAAAAAAAAGCTGGCCCAAAAAAATCTAGGCCAACCTGTTATGATAAACAATAAAAATTAAAAAACCCTGTTTTTAGTTTTAAAGATCAAATATCTCCTTTACTGTCTCCCTTAGTCCTCCTCCAGATCCTCTTCCTCTTCATCCGCCTCCCAGGTCTCATCCTGGACAAAGACCACCCGGTGGCAGTTAGGACAGAGAACCTCCAGTTCCTCATCTTCAACGGCTTCTTCATCTATAAAAACTATTTCTCCGCAATCGGGGCATTCCAGAGTAAAACCTTCTAATTCTTCCCCTTCCTCAAAGGGCTCCTCGTAAAAATCCCTTTCCATGTCTGTCAGGTCCTGGTCAACGGCTTCCACGTAATCGTAGAGTTCCTCATAGTCTGATTCCAGGTTTTCAACTGCCATGGTCATGCTGTCCAGAAGGTCAATAATTTGACCAAAAAGCCTGCCCTCTTTAGAATCATCATCCATATCCAGCCCTTCAGCCAGACCCTTTAAATAAGCTACCCTTTGTCTTAAATCTTCCATATTATATACCTCCTTCTCTTCTTTAAATTAACTTATCTGCTGAAAATTATTAATTAACCCTTTCCAGGTATTCTCCGCTGCGAGTATCTACCTTAATAACATCACCTGTGTTGATAAAAAAGGGGACCTGAACGGTAAGGCCTGTTTCTGTTATAGCGGGTTTTGAACCACCTGCTGCCGTATCCCCTTTAAATCCTGGATCCGTTTCTGTTACTTCCAATTCAACATTCTTGGGAAGTTCTACCCCAATTATTTTTTCCTGGTATACCAGGCATGTTACCTCCATGTTTTCCTTGATGTAATAAACTGCATCCTTTAGATAATCCCGATCCAGGGAAACCTGTTCAAAGGTTTCCATGTCCATAAACACATATTCATCTCCCGTGTTATAAAGGTACTGCATACTTTTGCGTTCCACATGAGCTCGAGGAACTTTCTCTCCAGCCCTAAAGGTTTTTTCGGTAACGGACCCCGTTTCAATGTTTTTTATTTTGGTACGAACAAAAGCAGCTCCCTTGCCAGGCTTCACATGCTGAAACTCCACAACCATATAAACCTGGCCATCTAATTCAATGGTTATTCCTGTGTGAAAATCATTTGTTGATATCATGCCTGCTCCCTCCTGCTCATAACCCCTTATACTATTTCAAAGAACCAGCAATTCTTCCTTAAAACTACTTGTTAGCAGTTCACAGCCACTATCTTTAAGAAGAACCACATCTTCTATGCGAATGCCCCCCCAGCCGGAAAAATATAACCCTGGTTCCACACTAAAAACCATACCTTTTTTTAATAAAGGTTTCATTTTGGGTGCCAGGCGGGGTTCTTCATGAACCTCCAGGCCTACTCCATGGCCCAGGCCATGACCGAAATTGTCTTTGTAGCCGGCTTCTGATAAAATTTTACGAGCCAGATTATCCGCCTCCTCCCCTGACATCCCCTCCTCTATACCCTGGACTGCTTCCCCTTGAGCCTTTAAAACAAGTTTGTAAAGCTTTTTTTCCCGGCTGCCAGCATGACCCATGGCCAGGGTCCTGGTCATATCAGAACAGTATCCTTTGTAAATTATCCCAAAATCAATAACTACCATGTCTCCCGGCTCTATCCTCTTAAAGGAAGCCACTCCATGGGGCAGGGCGGACCTCCTGCCGGAAGCAACAATAAAATCAAAGGCAACCTTCTGGCCTCCCCCTTTTCGGCATAAATATTCCAGCTCACAGGCAATTTCTTCTTCCTTTACTCCCGGCTTTATAAAAGGAAGTATGCCTGTAAAACACTTCTCTGTAAGGGCGGAAGCCTCCTTTAGTAGAGTAATTTCCTCCTGGTCTTTAATCTGCCTTATATTTTCTACCAGGTTATCTAAAGGAACCAGTCTAGTCTTCTGGGGGAGTTTTTCTTTTAAAAGTTCATACCAGTAGAAGGTAAGGTGCTGTTTTTCAAACCCAAGGGTTTTGATAATCCTTTTATCCATGAGTTCCTTAAGGGAGTCAGCCATGGAGCCCTTTAAAGAAACCAGGGAATAATGGGGTGCTTCCTCTAAAGCCTGATCCCGATACCTGAAATCCGTTAAGAGAAAAGCCTCTTCTTTTAAAATTAAAAGATAAACCCTGGTACCGGTAAAACCACTGAGATACCTGCAGTTAACAGGATTAGTTATAAATACCCCTTCTACTTCTTCCTGCTTAATTCTTTCCCTTACTTTCCTGAGCCTCTTTATGGTGTTGTTTTCCTTCATTCCCTCTTTTTCCTTCCATCCATAGACATAAGGAGGGCTTCCAGGGCCAGAAGGTAACTGTAATAACCAAAACCTGATATCTGTCCCCAAACTACAGGAGCAATAACAGAATAGTGACGGAATTCTTCCCGGGAATATATGTTAGAAAGATGTACTTCTACCACAGGTATGGTAAGGGGGGAAAGGGCATCCCTGATGGCAATACTGTAATGGGTATAAGCTCCAGGATTTATAATTATCCCCTCAGAAGAAGGGCTGTACTTTTGGATAAAGTCAATTATTTCCCCTTCACTGTTTGACTGCTTGATGAGCAGTTCCAGTCCCTCTTCTTCTGCCCTGGTTTTTAAATGTTCATTTATCTCCTCCAGGGAAGTCTGACCGTACAATTCTTCCCGTTTTCCCAGCATATTCAGATTGGGACCGTGAATTATCAAAACTCGCATTTTCATAACCCTTCTCCAGCATAATGTATAATTTTCCCTACAATCTATTATTGTTAAATTCGCTAATCTCCGGGAAAATCCTTCCTTCCTTTATGAAAAGGACATGAATAATTAAGAGGTAGATTATTATTCTACCCCCTAATGGAATCAAGGCCTTCTATGAGATTTTTCATAATCTCCCTTACCGGTAGTATATCCTTTATCTTATAAACATATTTACCGGAAAAAATCAGTCCCCTTTCCATGTCCCCCTCCCGGGCCTTTTTTAAAGCATCCAGAATGCAAAAATCACGGCTGCAAACCTTAAGGCATTTATTGCATTTTTCAATATCAACTTTTTCTTCCCGGGACAGTTTTTCCGTAAAAGGACTGCGTAAAGCCCTCCCCGGCAGACCTACAGGACTATTTATCAAGATTACATCTTCTTTTTTAGCCTTAAGGTAATGATCTTTAAATTTTGGAGAAACAGTACACTCCTCGCTCAACACAAAGCGGGTTGCTATCTGAACCCCGTCGGCTCCCAGTCTTAACATTTCTCCAATGTCCTTACTTTCTACTATACCGCCGGCAGCAATAACAGGCAGTTTAACCACTTTCCTTACCTCGGGAAGGATCTCCTTAACTGATCGGTCTGTCCCCAGGTGACCCCCTGCTTCCTTGCCTTCTACCACCACGGCCGCTGCTCCCATTTTTTCCGAAATTTTGGCCAGCTTGGCAGAAGACACAATAGGTATAATAGGTACTCCTGCTTCTTTACCCCAGATAAACATATCCCGGGAAAAACCTGCACCGGAAACAACAAAGTCAATTTTTTCATTAATAGCTGTTTTTACCAGATCGGCAAAATTACCTATGGCGAACAAAACATTAACTCCTATGACTCCTTTGGTAAGGCTCCTGGCCTTCCGGATTTCCTCTTTCAATTCCTGGGTGCTCATACCTGTTCCTGCTATGGTTCCAGCACCTCCACAATCGGCAACAGCAGCTGCCAGGGGGGCCATGGAAACCCGTACTGCCATACCACCTTGAAAGATAGGGACGCTTATAGTTCTGTTGCCAAGTTTAAGGGGCTTAAGTTTCAATTAAATTCCTCCATGTTTATTCCTTAAAAAATAATATTAACTCTTATCATTCTATTAAATTTGTCGAGGGATGTCCACTAATTTTAACCTTTTTATTTATTATTATGATTATTATTACTTAAACTATTAGAAAATTCCTTGTTAATAATACTTATAATTTCACCAGCTACCTGTTCAGGGCTTTTACCATCGGTAGAAAGGGAGATAGGAATTTTTTCATAAAGTTCTTTCCTTTCTTTCAATAATTCCCTTATTTTTTCCAGAGGATCTTCAACCTCCAGAAGGGGTCTTTCCTGGCTCCCCCTGATCCGCAGGTAAATCTCTTCCGGGGAAGCCTTCAGGCAGATGAGGGTGCCTTTTTCCTCCATCAGCCTTCTGTTTTCCTCCCTCAAAAGGACCCCTCCCCCTGTGGAAATAACTTGACCTTTCCTTTGGGACTGTGCCTGGTTTTGTTTTCCCTTTTGCCCTTCAAGGGCTTCCTTTAAGGCCTCCCTTTCCTTCTGGCGAAAATAATCCTCTCCCTTTTCAGAAAATATTTGTGATATTTCTTTACCTTCCCTTTTTTCCACCAGGGAGTCCAGGTCCACAAAGGAATAGTTAAGTTTTTCTGCTAATAGTTCCCCTACCTTTGTTTTTCCTGTACCCATGAATCCAGTTAAAATAATGTTTTTCATCCTAACTTTCCCTCCCCTATATCAGTTTCGCCAGGGTCAGGGAAAAATCCTGGCTACCCGCACCCTTCCCGTTACAGGAGTTACAATTACCCGGTACCAACAATCTCCCCTGCCGTTAGCCAGATAAACACTTCCTCCCTGGTTGGGAGTCCCCAGGAAGTTAAAGGTTAAAGTTTCAAACCCATTTACCTGGGGAAAATTTATAGCTAAGATATAGACCCCATCAGGTAAATATATCCATTCCCTTCCTTCGGGAAGCCTTATAGAGTACATGTTCACCGAGGGGTAAAAGGTTAAGCGGGTAGTTCTACCCGTCTTCAAAGCATGGCCCTGGGCCATACGCATGTTATAGGCTATTTCCCAGGCAGTATTTTCCAGGATATAATGCTCCCGGCTGCTTCCTACTTTAGGATAAGCCAGGGAGGTCAAAATCCCCAGGAGGGCTATTACCACCAGCAGTTCCAGCAAGGAGGTTCCTCTGGAGCATTTTTCTCCAGTATTAATCTTCTTCATTTTTATAAAGCCTCCCCCGGCTAATGATCTGGTAGGGGCCGTATCCATCGGACCTCAATCCTTTTTGCCCCCTCCTCCTGGATCACCCAGGCACTTATATTTTCTTCTGCCCCCTCCGTAAAGCCGGTAGAGGTAATAAGCCTTTTATTACCTTCAATTATTCCCAGAGAAACCTGAAAATGACCTTCCTCCAGCTGTCCTTCCAGGGTCTCTCCTCCAGGGTTAAAATAAAAGTCCTTACTTAATACCCCAAAGGCCAGTTCAATTCCTGCCTCTGCAATATAATAAGTTTGGACATTTTTTTCATGGTTTGAGGCAATAAGATATTCCTTTAAAGTATGGTCTAAAAAATAACCCCCTAAAAGCATTAGAAGGGACATAAGCATAATTAGAAGGAGGACTATATGCCCCTCTTCCCCCGTCTTATGGTTCATTATATCTACCTCACATTTCTCAGGTATACAAAGGTGGACAGGTCATACTTTTTCTCTTCTCCCCGTGCTGTAACGGTAAATTTTATAAGGTCGGGCTCCAGGGTAGAAAACTGCACCGACTCTATATTGCATGCCACTTTGGTAACCGTAGTCCCTATTAAAAACTCCAGGTCCCCACCCCTTACCCGAAAGGAATACCGTCGATTATCATTAAAAAAGTAAAACTCAATCTGGCTTCCCCCCGAAAAAATGGTATAGTTTCGAGCCCACTTGAGTTCCCGGTTGATTTTATCAGCAGATATCCGGACATTTTGCTGGTTATCTATATGGCTGGAACCCTCTTGATAAGATTTGACTCCCAAAAAATAGAAGGAATAAGCAGTACTAAGGACCATAGAAAGAAGGGCCAGGGCTAAAAGCACCTCTATAAGCATGATCCCCTGCTCTTTTTCTTTTTTATAAATCTTCTTCATGATTTTCTACCACCTCTGCCAGGTAGGAAGCAAGGGTCAGCTTCCTTTCCCTTCCTTCTCCCTCCCTCCAACCCACGTCTACTTGAACTTTTATAATCTGAACCTGGAGAAAGCCCTCTATTCCATCTACCTTTTTATTAACTAAATCCAGACGGTAGTAGCGGACCAGGCCTTCCCTTTCATCCCAGTGGTCTTCAGGTAGAAGGTAACTGCCCCCGGAGAGTTTACTTCTTAAGCCATTAAAGCCAAGGCTTTTTAACCTTTCCATTTCTTCCTGTCCATAGACCACAGCCCTGGTTTTCAAGCCGGCAGACCTGTTATGGTTGTAACCCATGATAAATAAAGAAAGGAGGGGCATAATTACTACAGCCAGGATAACCACTCCTACCAGCACCTCCAGGAGAGAATAACCCCGGGGGTCATGA